>JAPUFX010000045.1 GCA_027293415.1 Candidatus Methylomirabilota bacterium | reverse complement strand
CTTCCCTCCTCTTCGCTGCACAATGCCACCTTAATAAAGCGCTGCAGCGGACGGTGCACGAAGCTGTGCCTCCGATGGGCTTCGTCCGTTATGCGCCCAAAAGAGATGTGTTGACAGGACCCTACTTCGTAGTTATTGTGTAGGTATACCTGATCTGCGGTTCGAATGGGATCCCAAGAAGGACGCGCAGAACAGGCGGAAGCACCGAGTGTCGTTTGCCGAGGCCGAGACGGTCTTCGCGGACGAGCACGCGTTGTTGATCGACGACCCCGAGCACTCAACCGCGGAAGACCGGTTCATCCTTCTTGGGCTCAGTGCGAAGCTGTGTATTCTTGTGGTGGCTCATGCCTACCGCGAGGACCAGGGGGTGATCCGGATCATCTCCGCACGCAAGGCGACCCGCAGGGAACGGGACATCTACAATCAAAGGTGGCAAGCATGAAGAAAGAATACGACTTTTCGAAGGCACGGCGGAACCCGTACGCGAGCCGCCTCAAGCGGCAGGTGACCATTCGACTCGACGAGCAGACGATAAAGTACTTCAAGTCGATCTCGGAGGAGTGTGGGATCCCGTATCAGACGCTCATCAACCTATACCTTCGGGACTGTGCGGCCACTGGGAAGCGCCTGGAGATGAACTGGAAAACTGTGGCGTGATCGACCGGAAGGTTTGGGGTCGGGCTTGCGCCCACCTCAACGTGATATCGCGATTTGCGATTTCAAGTCCGCCCACTCTCGTTCGTCAACTGAAACATGAAATCATCTGGAAAACGACCCCGGTTACGCTTCACCGCTTCGTTCAGTCTCCCCACGCTTACGCCGTAGAGCTCAGCCCGATCCGTGTCCAGCATCACCTTCTGGCCCCGAAGATGGAGATGGGGACGGGTCGTGGCTACCTACACCTGTGATACCGCGTCCCGGCTTCCCATGCTTTACCAGTTCCCCGCGATCGGCTATACTACCGCCGCTTGCGCGATCTTTCCGTTTCATCGATCATCTCTTTAGTGAGCCACAGCAAGGAAACCGGAGAGGAGTGTGTCATGGCCTTACAGCCGAAATATCAGAGCCGAGTCATCACCGAGGGGCCTGATCGGGCGCCAGCGCGGGCGATGTTTAAGGCGATCGGGTTGAAGGACAAAGATCTGGAGCGGCCGCTGGTCGGCGTGGCCAACACGTGGATCGAGATTGGGCCCTGCAACTATCACCTCCGTCATCTTGGGGAGAAAGTGAAGGAAGGGATCCGTGCGGCCGGCGGGACGCCCCTAGAGTTCAACACGGTCTCCATCTCTGACGGAATCACCATGGGCACCCAGGGGATGAAGACGTCCCTGATCAGCCGCGAGGTGATTGCCGACTCCATCGAGCTCGTCTCCCGCGGCAACCTCTTCGATGCCGTGGTTGCCCTGTCCGGTTGCGATAAAACGATCCCCGGCACAGTGATGGCCCTCGCGCGGATCAATGTCCCGGGTCTGATGTTCTATGGCGGCTCGATCATGTACGGCGAATATGAGGGCCGCCACCTTACCATTCAGGACGTGTTTGAAGCGGTCGGTGCCTACAATGCTGGGAGGATCTCGGCCGAAGAATTGCGCGCCATCGAGAACTGCGCCTGTCCCGGTCCGGGGGCCTGCGGTGGGCAATTTACCGCGAACACGATGGCCACCGCCTTCGAGATGCTCGGCATCTGTCCGATGGGCTTCGGCGATGTCCCCGCTATGCATCTCCAAAAGGAAGAGGTTGCTTTTGAGTGCGGCAGGCTGGTGATGGATCTACTTCGGAGGGACATTACCCCGAGGCAAGTGATCACGAGGAAGGCGATGGAGAATGCCATTGCGGGCGTCATGGCCACCGGCGGTTCCACTAATGCAGTGTTACACCTGCTAGCGTTGGCCCGGGAGGCGGGCGTTCGCCTCTCCATCGATGATTTTGACAAGATCTCACGCAAAACCCCGGTACTCGCTGACCTCAAACCCTGGGGGCGATTCACTGCCCCCGAGATGTACCAGGCTGGCGGGATGGCGCTGGTGGCCCGGCGTCTGATGGATGCCGGGCTCCTCCACACAGATGCGATGACGGTATCCGGACGCACCATCGGCGAAGAAGCGCGTGCAGCCCGGGAAAGTCCGGGTCAAGAGGTCATTCGCCCTCACGATTATCCGTTGAAGCCAACCGGCGGTATGGCTGTCCTCAGAGGAAATCTCGCACCGGACGGGTGTATTATCAAGCTCGCAGGGCACGAGCGGATGGTCCACCGGGGCCCGGCGAAGGTCTTTGAGCGCGAGGAAGATGCCTTTAAGGCAGTCAAAGAGGGCCGCATCAAACGGGGCGACGTCGTCGTGATCCGCTATGAAGGACCGAGGGGAGGGCCGGGGATGCGAGAGATGCTCGGGGTGACTGGTGCGATCGTCGGTGCGGGTCTCAAGGAATCAGTGGCCCTGATGACCGACGGCCGGTTCTCAGGTGCGACGTACGGCTTCATGGTGGGGCACGTGGCTCCCGAGGCCGCGGTCAAGGGCCCGATCGCGGCGATCAAGAATGGCGACGTCATCGTTATCGATGTCAAGCGGCGTCACCTCGATGTAGAGCTCTCTGCCGCCGAGATCAAGCGACGGCTGGCAAAGTGGAAACCGCCTAAGTTACTGTTTACGAGGGGGGTGATGGCGAAGTATGCCCGCCTCGTCTCCTCGGCTTCCGAGGGCGCCGTCACTGGCTGAGTTTTCCCAGGCAGCTAGCCCGGATTATTCACGAACGGAGTGTCTTCGTGAATAATGCGTCCCGCCGCTGCGGCGGGACGCAAGGCTAGCCCTGAGCGACGTCCCGCAAACGCGGGGCGGAGTCGAAGCCCGGAGGGCAGATTATTCACTTCTATGTGAATAATCCGGGCTGGCGGAACCCTGGGGTGCTTAGGAGGAGTTAGTTGGAGGGGCACTAGGACGTTGGATGAGTGAGATGAAGCCCATATTCAAAGGAGTCCGGGGTGCTCCGGATATTCTGCCGGGTGAGGTCGGTCGCTGGCAGCGAGTCGAGGCCGAGGCCCGGCGGATCCTGCAAGACTATAGCTACCAGGAAATTCGGACCCCCATCTTTGAACGGACCGAGCTTTTTGTCCGGGGGATCGGAGAGGGGACCGACATCGTCGAAAAGCAGATGTATACCTTCCAGGACAGAGGAAAGGAAAGCCTCACACTGCGTCCCGAGGGGACTGCTCCTGTGATCCGGGCTTGTCTCGAACACCATCTTTTGACCAGGGGGGGGCTCTATAAGGTCTACTACATTGGTCCGATGTTCCGCCACGAACGTCCTCAGGCGGGCCGGTTCCGACAATTCCATCAGATCGGGGCTGAGGCGATTGGGGTCGAGGATCCTGCTCTCGACGCCGAGGTGCTCGACTTACTCTGTCACCTCTTCGATACCTTGGGGGTCGGCGGGTGGAAACTGGATGTCAACAGTATCGGCGATGAAGCCTGTCGTCCGGTCTTCCGGGAACAGTTCACCCGCTATGTGCAGGGCAAGAAGGAGGAGCTGTGTCCCGATTGCCGCGTACGTTTGGAGCGGAACCCGCTTCGCATCCTAGACTGTAAGGAGGAAGGATGCCGGAGGCTTGTCGCTCAAGCCCCCTCCCCGCTCGAATCGCTGTGTAAGGATTGTAAGACTCACTTCCATCGGCTCCAAGAGCTCTTAGGGCTTCTCAAGATTAACTACAGCGTGAACGAGCACTTGGTCCGAGGCCTCGACTATTACACCCGAACTGCCTTTGAGTTTGTGAACCCAGCGCTGGGCGCGCAGAATGCCATCGCCGGCGGGGGGAGGTATGACAGGCTGGTGGACGAGATGGGAGGTCCCCCGATGCCCGGGATCGGCTTTGCCATCGGCATGGAGCGGCTTCTGATTTCCCTCCCGAAAGAGGAACAGGGGGAGGTGTGGAGAGGCGTCTTCGCGGCGACCCTGGGGAAGGAAGCATCTCAGCTGGCCCTGCAGATCGTCCAGGGGCTGCGACGGCAGGGCGTTCGGGCCAGTCTGGACCTGGAGGGGCGTTCCCTGAAAAGCCAGATGCGTTTCGCCCACAAAGAGCGGTACCGCTACACGCTTATCCTGGGTGACGAGGAGCTCAAGACTGGCCTGGCTACGCTGAAAGACATGGCCAAGGGGGACCAAGAGCAGGTTCCCCTGCGGGAGGTGGTAGAACGGCTGGTGAGGCAGGAGTCTTGAGGGAAGGCGTGCAGGTACAACCGCTGACGAGCCTCCACACAGAATGGTACTTATTGAGTTGACTCACTCTCCGAAACAGGGGTTTTAGCTCGCGAAGTTCCCACTGGAATGAAGCAAGCTGCTTGAAGGCTTGAATAGGGTGGACTTAGGGGCACGAATAATGCATTCTTAGCTCTGAACGCAAGGTTTATTGCGCAACCCAAGACGTTTAAGGAGGCGAGGATGGGATTTAAAACCAAGATAATATGGCAGGGTCGAGAAGTACCAGCAGAAGAGCTTGATTTTGAGCCTCTACGTGAAAGCTGGAACGAGTACAGATTGGAAGATGGGACCATGCTGAAGATAAAGACCGTCGTAGCAAAGATCACTCGCTTAGACGCGTATACAAATGAGGGTGACCCTATTTACAATGTTACTTCATCGAATGTCGTTACTGCACAAGTGCAGCCGTCCATGAAGAAGAAAGCTCCGTGATCTCTGAGTGGTGGTATGGACCGGAATTCAGCCCCCCCCGACACTAAAGAATACACATCCGACAACACTCCCAACACTCCTGGTGAGTCCACTCGCATTAGTTCCTCAGTTGACGAGACTCTGATTAATTCCCAACAAGAGTTATTGCTAGATACATCAGTAGACAAGCGTGCGGAGCCATCTGAAAGCGATACCGATAAGTTGTATGCGACTTTTCAAATCCCAGAAGAGATTCGCAGCCTCGAGCTAAAAGCTCGCGACACTAGCGAGTTAGAAACAGGCAAGCTTTATAGGGAACAAATCCTTCGCTGGCGTTGCTATTGTGGGGATGTGTCAACGGCGGATGTTGGGGCCGAGATCGATCTGTTCGGGTGGGTACATAGGCGAAGGGATCATGGTGGCCTGATTTTCATAGATCTTCGCGACCGGGAGGGCCTCGTTCAACTTGTTTTTGATCAAGCGGAGGACTGGGGGGTCGCACACTCAGAAGCCAGAAGCGCAAGGCGGGAGTTTGTTTTGAAGGTTCGTGGGCGAGTTCAGCTTAGACCGCCGGGAACTGAGAACCCAGATTTGAAGACAGGCAGAGTTGAAGTTCGTGTATCTTACGGGAAGATAGTGAGCGAAGCCCTCACCCCTGTGTTCCCAATTGAGGAGGGTCCCGACGTCTCCGAAGATCTGCGCCTTACCTACCGGTACTTGGATCTTCGGCGTCCCACCCTTCAGCGGAATCTCCGAATACGGCACCGCGCCTACCAGATTGTCCGCCTGTACCTGGACTCTCAGGGGTTTATAGAGGTCGAGACGCCGGTCCTTACGCGGAGTACTCCCGAGGGGGCCAGGGACTACTTGGTTCCGTCTCGCATCTACCCTGGCCAGTTCTTTGCGCTTCCGCAATCCCCTCAGATTTTTAAGCAGATTCTTATGGTTGCCGGTTTTGGACGATACTTCCAGATTGTGAAGTGCTTCCGAGACGAAGACCTCCGGGCCGATCGCCAACCAGAGTTTACACAAATTGATGTGGAGATGTCTTTCGTGGACCGGGACGAAGTGCTGACTGCCATGGAAGGACTCGTGGTGGAGCTCTTCCGCGAGGTGAGGGGGGTGACACTGACCACCCCGTTCCGCAGACTGACCTACTTGGAATCGATCAACCGGTTCGGCCTCGATAATCCTGACTTGCGGTTTGGCATGGAACTGACTGATTCCACCGAGTTGTTTCGCGGTTCGGCCTTCAAACCGTTCGCCGAGGCGGTGCAATCAGGGGGCCACGTGAAAGGAATCCGTGTGCCGGGCTTGGCCAAGGGACTCACCCGCAAGGTCATGGACGAGCTTATCGAGTTTGTCAAAACCTTCGGGGCCAGGGGACTCACGTTCTTTAAGATGGGCACAGACGGCCTTACCTCGCCAGCAGATAAGTTTCTCGATCAGGAAACCTTGAGGACACTGGCGGAAAGTTTTGGTACCGAGCAAGGAGATGCGCTTTTACTCTTGGCCGATTCGCCAGCTGTGGTGGCCGAGGCGCTCGGGCGGCTTCGGGCCAAGCTTGGATACAAGCTGGGTCTGGTAGACCCGGATCGTTTCGAGGCTTGCTGGGTCACAGACTTCCCCCTCTTTGAGTGGAATCTGGAGGAGGGGCGGTACCAGGCCATGCACCATCCCTTTACGGCACCGCTTGACGAGGACCTTCATCTCTTCGAGCAGGAACCTGGGAGGATGCG
>JAPUFX010000044.1 GCA_027293415.1 Candidatus Methylomirabilota bacterium | reverse complement strand
GCTTGACGGGAACTCTGTACGATCTCACCAAGGTTACGCTCATCCAATGCTTGACGATGGAAAAGGGATCTGACTCACGCGACGGCGACCAGTACCACTACGCCAAGTTGTTCCCTCACTTTGTCTTGGAGGTGCGGCGGCATATTGGAGCAAACGATAGGCTTATCGTTGAGAGCAGCTTTGTGCTCGAGGACGCGACGGCACTCTTTTACGACTTTGACGCGTTCGGCACCGTCATTGATGCGGTTCCCCACATAGAACGGATTGCAACGGCCAACAAGCTGAACAGGCCTATCCCGATCGGACCGGAACCGCGGATTGCGTACTTCGCCGGCAAGCGCAACATCATTGACGTGGACACCGTTCTCGGTAAGGTGCGCGCGCAGCACAACCCAAGCTGGAGCCTAGGAGGTCCCAGCGGCGTGCGAATCGACAATGTCATCTCCGTAAGCATCGAGGCAGAGCCTCCCGTTACATTCGCCGAGGCCATTTCTCGGACGCTGCGGTTACTTCGGTTTCTAGAGTTGGTCATCGGTCGTCCTCAAAACCTGCGCGAGTTGGTCATGTATGTGGACAACGGTGAACATCGGCAATCACTAAAGGTGCACTGGAGCCATCGTCCATCCCGAGATGCGGATTCGACCGATGACAGATGGTTCCCACACCCGGCCGATCTGCTTCTCGACCCTATCAGGCGGTCGGAAGAGTTTGCTGGCGTGATGCGCGCATGGCTGGAAACGGATGAGGAGCGGCAGGACGCGAGGCAGCGGTTCCACACTTCGTTCGCGCATCAGCGGAGATACTTCGTGGAACGGCTGGTTGGGGCTGCGAACATGTTCGACATCCTGCCGACGTCAGCCTCGCCCAAGGATGTCGAGCTGTCCGAGGGGTTGCTGGATGCCAAGCGGCGTTGCCAGGAGATATTTGGCACCCTCCCGGATAGCTATGAGCGCAGCAGTGTGCTCAACGCGCTCGGGAGAGTAGGGAGACCTTCGCTTAAGCACAAGACGCGGCACAGGGCGCGGTATGTTGTTGACGCCATTGGAGAGCGGTTCCCGGATCTCGTGTCGGTACTTGACGAGGCCGTTGATTGTCGGAACCATTATGTCCATGGCAGCGCTTCGAGGATTGACTACAGCCAGAACTTCGACATGGTTGCTTTCTTCACGGACACGCTGGAGTTCGTCTTCGCTGCGTCAGAGCTGATAGAAGCTGGCTGGAACATTCGGACCTTTATCGAGATGCCAACAACCATGTCTCATCCCTTCGGCGCATATAGGGTCAACTATGACAGTCAGCTCCAAGCGCTTAAGGCGCTTCTTGCGAAACAGTGAGATACTGGCCGCGACGGAGCGTTCGCTGTGGCTTTGAGCAGGAGCGGCTTAACTCAGCCGTTCCAGCCGACGCGGCCAGGAGGCCGCGCGGCTGACCGCCAGCGTTATGTGAGAGGCCTTAGGAGTTTGCTGGTGCGGTCGGGTTTTGGGCGATCCTACGATACCGGTAAACCGTACTCTTCGAGAGGTCCATCTTTCGGGCGATCTCCCGCCAGCTCAGGCCTTCTCTTCGAAGCTGTTCGACCCGGAACCGGTTGAGTACGGCCCGAGGCCGGCCGATCCGTTTCCCACTCGCCTTCGTCTTCCGCAGGCCGGCCACCACGCGTTCCCGTATCATCTCGCGCTCGTACTCTGCGACGGAGGCGAAGATGTTCCGGAGCAGGCGTCCGGTTGGGGTCGTGCTATCCATGTGCGGCTCCGTGGCGGAGATCACTTCGATCCCGCGCGCCAGGAGATCCTCGACGACCGTCACGAGATGCCGGAGACTCCGACCCAATCGATCCAGCCGCCACACGAGGATCCCGGCGAAGCAGCCCTTGCAGCATGGGGGCCAGGTCTTGACTTTGCACTTTGCGAAAAGATCGGATAGAAACGCTTATGAGCTTCCCTCAGTAGGATATGTGTCAGGCATGTGATTTTGGCAATTCCTCGGTCACCTAAAGTAAGGCATAGCCCGCTTCTGGATCATCCTACCCCTGACTAATGCCCAGACATTGAGAGCAGATTAACGTAAAGATCCATGTAGCGGCCTACCATTTCTGCTTGCGAGAGACCGCCGAGCTCGACCCCCGCAATGGCAAGATCTCCTAAACTGGGGAAATGCCTTGCTGCTCCTCAATCAGCGGGAAGAGGCCTTCGACAAGTACGAGAATTTTCTTCGCACGGCGAGGGGAGCCTATCCCCAACACGAAGCAGAGGTCCGGCGTTTCCTGAAGGCCCACGGGCGCTGACCATCGAGATCGGGATCTCGCCAAGACCTACAGGCCTTGACGATTGAGCCGCCCTGTGCTAAGGAAGAGTTCCCGTTCTACGGACCTGAGAAACGATTGTTCACACCGAAACCGCCATCGGTGCACAAGGATAAAGGAGGACAAAAATGAGGAAACACATCGTAGGGATCGTGGGCTTCGTGCTTATCCTGGGGCTGAACGCTCCAGTAGCTATAGCGTACCACTGTCCAAAACTCGTTAAGGAATGCAGAGCTTTAGTCGCCAAGATGGAAAAGCGTAAGGCCGGGGACCAAGCAAAGGTCGCGGAAGCCAAGGCGGGGTGCGAAGAGGCATTGCGGCTTCACGAGGCGGGAAAACATAAAGAGTCCGTCATCAAGGCCGGCGAGGCGATCACCGCCGCGGGCCAATCGGTCAAGTAGAGAGACGGCGAGCCCGCTGTACCCTGTTATACAGGATGGCAAGGTGGGTTTTATCGACAAGACGGGGAAGTATGTCTGGGGACCTACAAAGTATAAATGATTGGGCCGCCTCGCGATCCCGTCTTGGGAACCCCCTATTTCAATTCGTACCGAAGTAATAGACTAACCCATTCCCAATGTTGTCACCCTCTAGCCGATCCTCCATGAGCCCTTTCCCCGTATGCCTTCCATGCCACGTGGGCTAAGAAAGGTCTTGAGACGCGCCAAAAACAGCTGGGGGGCGGATAAAGACTGTAAAAGGGGCGTAAAAGGGGCGAGGGTCAGGTCTTGATTTTACACTTTGATAGGTAGTTCCGCAACACAGTGACACTCCCCAGGGCTTAATCGGAACGAGGTTGGGGTCTAAGCTTTACATTTGGCACTCGCAGTGAGCAAAAGCCTGATTGGCCCTCCTCACCTGGTCTTCCGTGGCCTCCAATCGACGCCTCCGCATCGGCGCACCTTCTTGCAACCCAACAGTCTGATAACCTGCCCCTCCTTGACCCTTGCCTTTCCGCTTGCGAGAGACGGCGGAATCAGGTAAGACTATCATCCCTGCTAGTCGATTGGCTGGACCCCTCCCGCGAGAGCAAGCCATGTTAGCCAAAGTCCTCAGTGGTGCTGTCCTCGGGGTGGATGCCTACATGGTTGAGGTGGAGGTGGACCTTGCCCTCGGCCTTCCCTCCTTCTCCACTGTGGGCTTGCCCGACGCGGCCGTCAAGGAGAGCCGGGACCGGGTCAAGGCAGCCATCAAGAACTCCGGGTTTGATTTCCCTCCCCGACGGATCACGGTCAATCTCGCTCCGGCTGACATCAAGAAGGAAGGCGCCGCCTTTGACCTGCCGATGGCTATTGGCGTATTGGCGGCACAGAGTTTGGTGAAACCGGACCGGCTCTCGCAGGTGCTGGTCCTTGGTGAGCTGGCCCTTGACGGGATGGTCCGTCCCATCCGTGGGGCTCTTCCGATGGCCGTGGCCGCCGCCAAGGCAGGTCTGGAAGGGATCGTGCTTCCGGTTGACAATGTCGCCGAGGCGGCGGTCGTAAAGCAAATCAATGTATACGGGGTCCACAGCCTGTCCCAGACGCTCGGGATGCTCAACGGCGAGCTCACCATCGAACCCAGCACCACCGATCTCGATGCGGCCTTTGCCGAATCTTCCCACTATGCCATCGACTTCACCGACGTGAAAGGACAGGAGCATGCCAAGCGGGCGCTGGAAGTGGCCGCGGCGGGCGGTCACAACATCCTCCTCATCGGTCCGCCGGGGTCAGGGAAAACCATGCTTGCCAAGCGTCTCCCGACCATCCTTCCGCCCCTGAGCCTGGAAGAGGCGATCGAGACCACCAAGATCCATAGCGTCTGTGGTCTCATTCCACCTCGAACGCCCCTCATCGCCGTCCGACCCTTTCGGGCCCCCCACCACACCATCTCGGATGCCGGCCTGATCGGTGGTGGGAACATTCCTCGTCCGGGGGAGGTTAGCCTCGCGCATCATGGGGTCCTCTTCTTGGATGAAATTCTGGAATTCAGACGAAACGTCCTCGAGGTACTCCGCCAGCCACTCGAGGACGGCCAGGTGACCATCGCTCGGGCGATCATGTCTCTCACCTATCCGGCGTCCTTCATGCTGGCGGCAGCCATGAATCCATGCCCGTGCGGATATTTGACCGACCCCCAACGGGAATGTGGCTGCTCGCCGGGTGAGGTCCAACGGTATCTCAGCCGGATTTCGGGCCCCCTCTTGGACCGCATCGATATCCACATCGAAGTCCCTCCCCTTCGGTATCGAGATATGGCGGCAGAAGCGGGAGGTGAACCCGCACCGGTGATCCGGGAGCGAGTGAGACGGGCCCGGGCGCTCCAGGCTGACCGCTTCAAAAAGAGTAAAATCTTTTGCAATGCGGCCATGAGCCCCAAACAGATCCGCCGCCATTGTCAGGTGGGGGATGAGGGCCAGCGCCTCTTGGAGACGGCGATGGAACGGTTGGGGTTCAGCGCCCGCGCGTATGATAGAATATTGAAAGTAGCCCGCACGATTGCCGACCTGGTCCCTGAAGAGAGTCTCCACCCACAACACATTGCCGAAGCCATCCAGTACCGCAGCCTCGATCGCGGACTCCGGGGAGGGTAAGCCATGAGTGCTGTTCCAGCGAAATGCTTTCAGTGCCAGCAGGATCTTCGTTACGATGCGATCAATTTGCGATACCGCTGTCCCGTGTGCGACACCGGTGCCCCCGTGCTGGCTGGGCGCTCGGCCGATAAACTTGTCCCCTTGGCCGAACGACTGGGGCTCGAATCGGCTCGCCTGCTGAGCAAAGTAGAGCGTTGGCTTAACAAATGAAGCAGAGGAGGGTCCTCTGGGTCCTCATCCTCGGCCCCTTCCTCATGGTCACGGTCGGCGCAACGCAGGAGGTTCGGGAGGGGCGTGGAGTTCTCGAGCGCCTGATCTTCCTTCCCCAACAGAATCGATTCGAGATTACTGTTCAGGAGGCGCAGGGAAGACGAACCTTCACCGCTGACAACCGCGTGGTGTTGATCAAGCTCGATTCCAATCTCTTGAAGGACCCCCGGACGGCACCGTTGGCCCGCGATGGGCCAGTCGTCTTCTACTACGAAGAACAGGAACCCCGCATCAAAAAGCCTTTCTTTTCTCGGGTTGTGGTCCTCTTTGTCGATGTCTCGCAGTTGAGGGCCTTCCTGACCTCCCCATAACGTGTACTCGTTCAGAGTTCACGGTTCATAGTTCAGAGTTCACAGATCTTGGCAAAAACTGGGACTCCTATCCCTCAACCCTGAACTCTCAACCCTGAATCCTTAACCCGTCAGGCGTGGACTCTCCCTCACAGTTGCGCTATCCTAGGCAAAAGCGTGGCGGAGGCATGTATGGTCCGGGGGAAGAGAAGGAGGGGAGGATGAAGGGCCGATGAGGCGCGGTGTTGTTCCCTTCGGCATTGCCATCCTGATCCTGGGGGTTGGGAGCTGTGCCAAAGGAGAAAGTCGGTCGTCTGAGATAGTGACGGCCGCCGTCGAAACCAATCCCGTTAGCCTCGATCCCCGGGTTGCCACCGATGCCCTTTCGCTTCATGTGGGCGGGTTGCTGTTCAATGGTCTCGTCCGCGCAGATGCAAACTTCCGAATCGTCCCGGATCTGGCCGAGCGATGGGAGCAACTTGACGAGCGAACCTATGTTTTTCATCTACGGCGTGGAGTACGGTTTCACCATGGACGTGAACTGACGGCTGAGGATGTTCGGTTCACGTTCGAATCCCTCAAGACCGTTGGTTCGGCCTATGCTGGCGTCCTCGAAGAGATCCGAGAGATCCAGGTCCTGGATCGGCAGCGGGTGGCCTTTCATCTGAAGCACCCCTTCGCCCCCATTCTGTACCACCTGACGATTGGAATTGTCCCGTCAGACTTAGCACGCCAGGAGGGTTTTGGGCAGAACCCTGTGGGGACGGGGCCCTTTCGATTCAAGCGATGGGTGCAGAATGAATGGGTCGAGGTCGAGGCATTTCCGGACTATTTTGGCGGCAAGCCCAAAATCGGGCGACTCAGGTTTCGAATCATCCCGGAAGCCACCATCCGCTTCTTCGAACTGAAGAAGGGGACCATTGATGTCCTCCTGGCTTCGCTTCCGCACGAGATTTTTCCACTCGTGGTGGCGCTGCCCGGGGTTGAGGTGGCCAAGGTTCCCTCCAGCAACTACACCTACATCGGTTTCAACCTTGAGGATCCCATCCTCAGCAACCTTCGCGTCCGTCGGGCAATCGCCCACGCCATAGACCGCGAGGGTATGATGACGTATCTGCTCCGCGGGCAGGCCATTCCGGCCACGGGCCTCCTGTCTCCACAGCACTGGGCCTACGAGTCGCACGTCGAGACATTCCCGTTTGATCCGGAAAAGGCCAGGCGCCTTTTGGACGAAGCCGGCTATCCAATGAAAGGACGAGCGCGGTTTACCCTTACCTTTAAAGCGACGACGAACGAGATCAGTCGGACGATCGCCGAGGCGATTCAATATCAGCTCTCCCAGGTAGGTATTGCACTCGAGATCCGGAGTTACGAATTTGGGACCTTTTACAAGGACATCAAATCAGGGAATTTCCAGCTCTATGTCCTGACCTGGGTTGGAATTACCAGTCCGGACTTTTACCACTATATCTTCCACTCGGACTCTTGGCCCCCGCGTGGGGCCAATCGAGGAAGGTATCAGAACGCTGAGGTGGACCGCCTTCTCCTGGCCGTTCGGCGGACATCCGATTTGAAAGAGCGAATGGCAATGTACAGCCGTGTTCAGCGGATTCTGGCGAAAGAACTTCCCTATGTCAGTCTTTGGCATGAGATTCGGTTGACAGCATACAAGTCCAGGGTCCGGGGCTTTTCCCCCATGCCCGGGGGCGACTTTACCCCTTTGAAGGACATATGGCTCGAGGGCGGATGACAATTTCGAATTTCGAAATTCGAATTTCGAAATCTTGCCCGGTGGGCTCCGAACCGTGAGCGGTGAAGGCATGTGATGGCTCGTTATCTACTGAGACGATTGCTGCTCCTCATTCCGGTGGCGTTGGGCGTCACCACGCTGGTGTTTCTTTTGATCCACCTGACCCCCGGAGATCCAGTGGAAGTAATGTTGGGCGAGGCCGCCCTCCCTGCCGCAAAGGAGGCACTCCGGCGTACTCTACACCTCGACCGGCCAATCCTGGATCAGTATCGCCACTTCCTCGTCGGAGTACTTACGGGAGACCTGGGGTTTTCGCTTTTCTCCCGGGAACCGGTCTTCACCACGCTCATGAATGCACTTCCAGCCACCATCAAGCTCGCGCTAGCGGGCCTCATGTTTGCCCTGGTCATCGCCGTCCCGTTGGGCGTCCTTGCCGCGGTGAAGAGGGACTCTGGCGTCGACATCGGAAGCCGATTTGCGGCCCTTCTCGGAGTCTCGATACCGAACTTTGTACTCGGGCCGCTGCTCATTCTCGCCTTTGCGATCCAGTTGAACTGGCTACCCGTGTCTGGTCGGGGCAGCCTTCAGCATTACGTCCTGCCGGCCTTGACCCTGGGGATGGCCATGGCGGGAATCCTCTCGCGGATGGTCCGGGCGAGCCTTTTAGAGGTCCTGGGCCAGGAGTACATCCGAGTGGCTCGGGCAAAGGGACTGTCGGAGAGTCGCGTGATCCTCCGTCACGGCCTCAAAGCATCCCTGATTCCCGTCATTACGGTCGTGGGGCTTCAGTTTGGGGCGTTACTTTCCGGGGCGATCATCACCGAGATCATCTTCGCGTGGCCAGGACTCGGAAGACTCACGCTCCAGGCGATCCAGGCTCGAGACTATCCTCTGGTCCAGGGATGCGTCCTGTTCATTAGTTTCGGGTACGTCTTGGTCAATACGGCGACGGATCTACTGTATGCCTACGTGGATCCACGGATCCGGTACGAATAGCAGCTGGGAAGCTGGGAGGCTGGTATGCTCGGAGAGGGAGAAGCCCTGTTCCATTCTGCGGTTCATTCCTTGAGCGTCCCAGCATCCTAGCCTTCTAGCCTCCAAGCAGTGGTTGCTGACTGCTGAAAGCTAATTACCATTGGGAAGCATGGTGCGGATGCGAAAACAAAAGGCATGGCCCGCGGGACTTGTATTGGTTGCCAGCATGATGCTGTGCGCCCTGCTGGCGCCCGTCCTGGCCCCTCAGTCTCCAACAGAGCAGGTACTGGCTGAAGGACTCAAAGGACCGAGTCGTGACCACCTGTTCGGCCAGGATCGCCTGGGCCGAGACCTGTTTTCCCGGACGCTGTATGGGGCCCGGATCTCCTTCTGGGTGGCGACGGTGGCGGTCAGTATCTCTTTGGGAATCGGGCTGTTGATCGGGGCAATAGCGGGCTACTTTGGGGGGTGGACGGACGAAATCTTGATGCGTCTGGTGGATATCCTGCAGGCCTTTCCGGGAATTCTCTTGGCCATCGCCTTTGCCGCCATCCTGGGGCCGAGCATCACCAATGTCGTTATCGCTCTCTCCCTGATCGGCTGGGTCGGGTATGCCCGGCTCACCCGCGGTCAGATCCTGGTCGTTCGGGAAATGGAGTTTGTGACAGCGGCAAAAGCCTTGGGGGGGCGCGACATGCGAGTAATCCTCCGCCATCTGCTCCCGAATATTCTTGGACCCATCGTGGTGGAGGCCAGCTTTGGATTCGCGGTGATGGTAATCGCCGAGGCCAGCCTGAGCTTCATCGGGCTGGGCGCCCAGCCCCCAACCCCCAGTTGGGGGGCGATGCTCAACGAAGCCAGGCAGTATCTCTTGGTGGCCCCTCATTTGACGATTTTTCCGGGGATTGCCATTGTGCTGACCGTAATGGGGTTTAACTTCCTCGGGGATGGCTTGCGAGACATCTGGGATCCCAAGAGCGGGGGATGACACTCAAGCAAAAGATCGGCCAGCTCTGCATGTTCGGATTTGACGGCCCTGTGACTCCCTCTTCCCTTCTCGGGGTTCTGCAAGAGTGGGGTCTTGGAGGGGTGATCCTGATGGGGTCTAACCTCAAGAGTCCGCTGCAGGTACTGGAGCTCACCCGAGCACTTCAAGAATTGGCGGTAGACCCTCCGCTCTTCATTGGTGTCGATCAGGAAGGGGGAAGAGTGTCGCGGCTAAAGCCTCCCTTTACCCAGTTCCCCCCCGCCGCCCGTCTGGGGGCGCTTGGCTCGGAGGAGCTTGCCCGAACGGTGGGCGGTGTCATCGGGAAAGAGTTGCGAGCGGTCGGGATCAATGTGAATTTTGCCCCGGTACTGGATGTGCATACCAATCCGGACAACCCCGTGATTGGCGACCGGGCCTTTGCCGCGGAACCTGACGTCGTGGCTCGCATGGGCATTGCGTTTTCCCAGGGGCTTCAGGCGGAAGGGGTCTCGGCCACAGGAAAGCATTTTCCCGGCCATGGGGATACCTCGACCGACTCGCATCTGGACTTGCCAGTCGTCCATCATCCGAAAGATCGGCTCGCTCGTGTGGAACTGCACCCATTCCGCCGGGCCATTGAAGCTGGACTTTCGATGCTGATGACCGCCCATGTGCTATGCCCCGCGCTCGATCCCGCGCTTCCGGCGACCCTGTCACCTCTGATTCTGACGCAACT
>JAPUFX010000043.1 GCA_027293415.1 Candidatus Methylomirabilota bacterium | reverse complement strand
CGGGGTGGAGTTTCGGAGCAACCTCCGCTCGATCGTCTTCGAGCTCGAGGGTCGGCGGCTCAAGTCGGTGGCCACGGACCTGCCATACTATTTCCGGGTGGCCCGGATCCCCGGGCAGGAGCGGCCGATTCTCCTCGCCCAGAAGATGGGGAGGAATTTCACGTTCTCGGGGCCGATCCTCCAAATGGCGTGGAAGGATAACAAGTATGTCGAGGAAGGCTCCCTTCCCCTCCCCGACGAGGACGCCTGGCTCTACGACGTCACCATCCTGGACCTGGGGGACACGGGACCAACCGCCGTCTCCTCGGTCAACTGGAGGGGGCGCCTGCTGGTCCAGAAGGATGGGAAGGAGATCTGGAAAGGGAAGGAGAACCTGGGAGAGGTGGAACATGCCGGATTCCTTCAGACCCCCCGGATCACCACACTACCCGAGAGTCTCGCGTCGACGACGCAGCCGCGGCCGGAAAAGATCGCAGAGCGGCGGGTCATCGGGCGCAGGATTCTTGCCGGCCGACCGCTGTTCGGCAGCGGAAAGGTCGAGTTAATCACGGTCGCGAACAGCGTGCACATCGGCTTCACGCTCCTCGGCAAAGGAGCAGCGGGTGCCTCGGTCGTGGGCTACGTCCACTCGGGTGACACGTTTGAAAAGCACTGGGAGACTGAGCCGATCGAGGGGGCCGCCCGGGACGTGACGCTCGCCGACTTCGACGGCGACGGACGGCGGGACGTGGTCCTCCTCTCGGACGTCAACGACACGACCTCCTTGAACCTCTTCCTGTTTCGACCAAGGAAGGGAGCGTAAGAGGAAAGGAAGGAGTCACACACACCAACAAACGAGCAAACGCGAAAGGAGGGGTGCGGATGGCGTGAGAAATTGAGGCGGGGGTACAATTGTGAAGCACGTAGACCGTAGAAGAGAGACACGAAGAGACGAACGATAACAGTTCGGTCAGGATCTTCACTCTTACCCGGAAGGAGGTAAGGGAATGAAAAGACGATTACTCCTCTTCCTGGCCATCGTGGTTTCAGGAGCGTTGCCGCTGTCGGCGTGGGCGGACGTCACAATCGCCAAGACCGCCGACGGCACCGAATTCAAGTTCGGGATGAGTACGAAGACGCAAGTCTTCACCCTCAAAAACCTGGACCTCATGGGAGGGAATACCGACTTCAGGAGCTTCATCTCGCCGAATACGGCACTCGGGGACCAGGACGTGGGCCTTCATCAATTCGGCAACCTGTTGTTTACCTTGGAGAGAGGCCCCCTCCGCATCCACGCGAACCTCGAGATGGAGGCTGCCATGGATGGCAACTCCGTGGATTTCAACAACTTCAACCTCGAGCGGTTGGCTCTCTACTACAAGTTCCCGACCATTGGAACCCTGGCCGCCGGATTCGACGTCCACGCCTTCGATCCCGAAGGGGGACTCATCTACACGGACGAGCACCCGGGCATCTGGCTCGTCGGCGGCGATGACGAGATCTCCTGGGATTTCGCGTGGCACCTCAGTACGAACTGTAACCGCGGGGCTAGCCTCACCCAGAACGCGGCGGCGAGTGGAGCACCTTGTGCTGGACTTTCTAGGAGCGGCTCCTTTGCGCAGCAAGAAACGGATATGCAGAGCCAATTGTTCATGGCGCGAGGGAACTTCAACGTGGGGAACGGCACCGTCGTCTCCCCCATGTTCGTCTACTACAGGCGTCACCAGCCACTCAGCGATACCATCAACGAGTTCTCGGATCCGTTGGGGGTCACCGGAGCAGGGACCATAGGTGGCTTTTCCACCGGTGACAAACTTACCTTCGGCGAGGGCTCCTACCAGAATCAATACCGTCCCGGCGCGGCCGTCAAGGCCGACGTCGGAGGGGGGATCACCCTCACGGGTCAGATCGTGGGTCTCCTTGGCACGGTCAAGCAAATCGATGCCGCTTACCTGGGTGGTATCACGCCCGCGGGCGGGGCCGTTGGGGTCTCGAGAGAAGATTTCGACATGCAGTCCTGGGCGCTGTTTTTCGAGGTAGCCATAGACGGATCCGAAATAGGGCTCCCACCAGGCCTGACCCCGTATGTGAACTTCGATTTACGCAGTGGGGATGGTGATCCGTTCGACGATAAGTACACGGGCTACGTCGCGGTCTCGGACCTTTCCCAGGCCCTGCGAAAAGACGGCTTCAAGAGCCAGTCGATTACATCCTATGGCCCCTCAACTATTGGGGCAGGCAGCCAGGATGGCTGGGGCTTTGACACAGTCAGTCGAGGCACGGGGCCGGACCTGGGAGGCATCCTCCCGGACGAGTTGCAGGGAGCCGATGGCACCACCTTCAACAACCGGGGTGGGAAAGGCGGCAACCCGGGCTTATTCAAGATCGCCGGCGGCGTCACAGGCAAGATCGACCAGCACTGGGACACGCACGTGGGGTTCAATGTCATGTGGTACGCCAAGTCTGATCCCCTCCAGGCCGAGGCGGCGCAGAACTGTATCGCCCGGGGCTGGTTGGCGGGTTGCACCACCGTTCCTGGCCTTGGCGTGACCGACCCGGTCAGCGTGCGGGCCGCGCAGACGGTTCTGGCGGCCAACGGGGTCGACCTCGACCAAAAGTACATGGGCTTCGAGTTTAACGCCAACGTTGGATATACCTTTGCCGGTGGCCTCCGGTTCCAGCCCTACTTCAGCGTGTTCGTTCCGGGGAGTGTCGTTGAGGATCTCAGCGATGCCTACCTCTCGACGAGCTCCACTAGTAGGATCAGAACCAAAGAGACCGCCTTGACCCTCGGCTTCGAGTTTGCGGCTGCGTTCTAAGCAAGCGCTGATCCAAAAAGAGGTAGGGCCTCCGGGCCCTGCCTCTTTTTGCCCCACATGGGGTCAAGTCTTTTGTTGACAATTATCGCCATTCCGCGTTAATCCTTCACCATGGCCCGTCCACTCCGCATCGAATATCCCGACGCCGTCTATCACGTCTTGAACCGCGGCACCGCCCGTCAGCGGGTGTTCCGAGAGCCGCCCCACTACCAACTGTTCTTAGCGGGTTTGGCCGAAGCACACACACGCTGGGGCGTAGAGGTCTTCGCTTACTGCCTCATGGGAACGCACTACCATATCTGCCTTCGCACGCCTGCGGGAAACCTCTCTCGGGTCATGCGTCATCTGGACGGGACCTACACCCAACGCTTCAACCGGGCTCGCGGGCGCGACGGCCCGTTATTTCGGGGCCGGTACCAAGCTACCCTTGTAGAAGCAGAGGTCTATCTCACCGCAGTGGTGCGCTACATCCACTGGAATCCGGTCCAGGCAGGACTCGTGAAACGTCCCGAAGACTATGCATGGAGCAGCCATCACTTCTTCCTCTCTCCCAAGAAGGCGCCCCGCTGGCTGAACATGGCAGAGGTGCTCGCTCCCTTCGTCAGTTCGAAGGCCTTCCATCGTTTCGTCCTGGCGGGAAATGAGGCAAGCCTTGAGCAGTCCTATGCCCGAGGGCGGCAGAATCCGATCCTGGGGGGAGAGCGGTTTCGGGATTGGGCCCGCAGGAAAGCAAAAGCCCCCGACCGAGAGCATCCCCGGGAGCAGCGGCGCGCGTTGCGTCCAACAGAGGATGCGGTTCTCGGTGCAGTTGCAAAGGAATATGGGGTCCCCCTCGCCAGCCTCAGGGAGGGGCGGCGAGGCCGGTCGAATGAGGCGCGGAAGGTTGCAATGTACTTCGTCCATCGCCTATGCGACCTCACATTGATGGAGACCGCTAAACGCTTTCGAGTGGAGAGCTACGGGGTGATAGGCTGGGCCTGTACCCAGATGCGGCACCGAATAGCCAGCGACAAGCGGTTCCGAATCCGGATTGCGGGAATCGAGGAAAGAATTAGTCAACAAAAGACTTGACCCCTTCTGCGGCCGCGTTCTAAGCACGCACGGATCCAACGAGAGACAGTGCTTCCGGGCCCTGCCTCTTTTTTTTTGTCTAACATTCATTAACATTTCCCCTCTCCCCCTGGGAGAGGGCGAGGGTGAGGGGGGAAAAGCACTGGGAAAGAGCATATCGAGCGGTCTTCCCTTGCCTCTGCGGGTTTGCCACGGTAGAATCCGTTAACCGATCACCGAGGGTTTTGGTTCACCGTGAACGGCTTTCACGGTCATCGGTCACCGGTCGTCGGTCATCGGAACTGACTGCTGATTGCTGTCCAATAAGGAGATCCCCCGATGTACCAGGACAAGCCCCGCGATGGCGTGAGGCATCCCGACCGGTGGGTGGCGCTGCTGCGGATCGCCGTGGGGCTCTGGTTCCTGCGCGGGGGCTTTCGGAAGGTGACGCTCTTCTTCTGGGGAGGCTTTATCCCGCTGCCCGCGGCGACCGACCGATGGATCGGCTTCATGCCAAAGAAGGTGGCCGAGTTTGCCGCCGGCAATCCCATAACCTGGTACAAGGAATTCCTCGAGGGCACCGTCTCAAATAATCCCAAGATCTTCGGCTTTTTCACCGCCTGGGGGGAGTTCAGCGTGGGGGTGGGGTTGACGCTGGGACTGCTGACGGTGCTTGCCGGCCTGATCGGCCTGCTCATGATGATAAGCTACTTTTTGGCCAGCGCCTGGATGGGCTTTGGCCCGCAGGGCTTCCACCTGCTCTTGATTGCCTGCATGATCGTCTTTATAGGAAGCCGGGCGGGACGCTTTTGGGGACTTGACGGCCTGCTCATCAAGCGCCGCCCCAAGCTCCGCTCAATCTCGTTCCTGACCTAATCGCCCTCCGCATCGAGACACTCGCCCCCACCAGCTCTACTCGACAGGCCTGGACCCTTCTCTCACGTGAAAGCACGATCTCCAGACGGCACTCTGCCCTCCGCTCTCTCGCAACGGGCTGATCTACTGTGACCCCTTGAATATGCGCTTGACACGCTGTTTTAGAACGTGATACACGGGGGAGCCAGTCGATCAGCATTACGGGTCCGACATGTCGAAGGAGCGCGTTTCCGTGATACGGGTCCTCCGTATCCAGGTTTTCCACCAAGTAAGGTCTTTGATCCTTATGGATTTTTGAGAAAGGGGGGATAACGCGGTTTCGGTTTTCCGACCAGATGCGACACGTGGGCTACTGCTTCAAGCAGACGGAGGGATCCAAATGAAGAGAAAACGATACGTGCTCATACCCACAATATTTATGCTCCTTTGCGCGCTCACGCTTTCCGGATCGAATACGGGGGTGGCGAATGCTGCTAGCCCCAAGCGGCCCAAGCTGGTCTTGGTGTTGATCAGCGACGGGTTCCGAGCGGACTACCTGGACCGGTTTGGCGACCTGTTTGGCAAGGGGGGCCTCAAGCGCCTGATGGAGGACGGAGCTTGGTTCACCAACGCCGAATTCAAACACTCCACCACCTACACCGCGGTGGGACATTCGGCAATTCTCTCCGGAGCCGGTCCGGGCCTGAGTGGGCTGCCTGCCAACGACTGGTACGATCGAAAGACAGACAGCCGGGTCTACTGTGTGGAGGACTCTTCCGTCAAATTCTATGCTGGCGGCAAGAAGAAGATCAAGAAGCACGCAGGGAGCTCGCCCCGGAACTTCAACGGGACGACGGTCGGGGATGAGCTTCTCCTGGCCAACAGTTTCCAGTCCAAGGTCATCTCGATCTCCGTCAAGGACCGCGGGGCGATCCTGACCGGGGGCAAGTTGGGCAAGTCATTCTGGTATAGCTCCTCGTCGGGGAAGTTCGTCACCAGCCAGTATTATTATAAGAAAAACCCAAAGTGGTTGGATGCGTTCAATGCCCAGAAGCTGGCCGCCAGCTACTTCGGGAAGGAGTGGAAGCTGCTCCGGCCCGCCAGCGACTACGCCCGCTCCGCCCGGGACGACCGGAAGTACGAGACCAACTACAAGGGGGTGGGCCGCACCTTCCCGCACAAGCTCACCTCGGGACTGGAGAAGCCGGGCAAAAACTACTTCAAGATGCTCCGCTTCACCCCCTTTGGGGACAAGGTCACCCTGGAGCTGGTCAAGAAGGCGGTCGTGGCCGAGAAGCTCGGGCGGCGAGGTGTGACCGACCTGCTCTCGGTGAGCTTTTCCTCCGTGGACTACGTCGGCCACGCCTTTGGACCCTACAGCGTGGAAATCCAGGACACGGTGCTGCGGCTGGACCGGACGGTGGCCGACCTTTTCAAGTTTTTAGACAACAAGGTCGGAATGGAAAACGTCCTGGTCGTGATGACCGCCGACCACGGCATGGCACCCATCCCCGAGTACATGCAGGAGCTCGGGGTGGACGCCGGGCGGATTAACCCCAAAGACATGGCCAAGGCCATCGATAATGCCCTGGACAAGGCCTTTGGTCCCGACGACTGGGTCGCGGCCTGGTGGAACCCGAACGTCTATCTGAACGTGGACACGATCCGCAAAAAAAAGCTCAACCCCACGGAGGTCGAGAATGTGGCCGCCCGGTTCCTCCTGACCTATCCCGGAGTGGCCAACGTCTTTACCCGGACCCAACTGGTGAATGGAACGGTCACCAAATCGGAACAGGGCCGGAAGATGATGGCGGCCTTCAACGTGGCACTGAGCGGAGATGTCTTCGTTGTCCAGAAGCCCTACTGGTACCTCTTTGCGGCGCCACTGCAGTACGGGACGACCCACGGCTCCCCGTACGACTATGACAGCCGGGTCCCCATCATTTTCATGGGGCCAGGTGTGAAAGCGGGGCGCTACGCCACGAAGGCATCGGTCTATGATATCGCACCGACCCTGGCTACGCTCATCCGGGTGAGTTCCCCGAGCCTCAGCGTGGGCCGGGTGCTGCACCAGGCGTTTAAGTAACCGTACCCTTGGGGGCCCTCCTTTGTGTTTGCGGAGGGCCCCCGTCTTTTTTCCGCCGCGGTGATTGAATTAGCAGAGGTTCAGAAGTCCTACCCCATGGGAGGCGGCGAGTGGCTGCCCGTCCTGGACATCCACGACTTCACCGTCCCCACAGGGAGTCGCTGGGCCATCGTCGGCGCGAGCGGGACGGGGAAGACGACACTTTTCCACCTGCTCGCCGGAATTCTTAACCCCACGACCGGCAGAATCCGGGTGGCCGGAACCGACGTCACCACTCTTCACCCGGCCGAACGGGACCACTTCCGCGCCCGGAATATCGGCTATGTCTTCCAGAGCTTCAACCTCCTAGCGGCCTTTACCGCCCTGGAGAACGTGATGCTGGCCATGCGGTTCTCCAAGGCGATCCCTCAGCACCACCATCGTGCCCGCGCCACACAGCTGCTAGAGCGAGTCGGCCTGGGACACCGCCTGGTCCACAAGCCCGCCCAACTCTCGAACGGGGAGCAGCAACGGGTGGCCGTGGCCCGGGCCCTGGGGAACCGGCCCCGGCTCCTCCTCATGGATGAGCCCTCGGCCCACCTCGATACCGAGACAGCCCAGCGAGTGACAGAACTGGTTGGCGAGCTGTGCGCCGAGGGAGAGGTGACCCTGCTCGTGGCAACCCATGATCCCCACTTGCTCGAGAGCGTTGACCACGTGGTGGAGATGCAGGCGATCAACCGGGTCCTTGCCCGGGGGGCCGTCGTATGACCCTGGTTCAAATCGCGCTCCGGTACTTGCGGGCCCGGTGGTTCCCGAACCTCTTGACGGCGGCATGCGTCAGCTTGGGGGTCGGGCTGCTCGTGGCGGTCATCGTGGTCGCCCGCGGAGTCAAGGAGGGACTCCTGCTGGGGACCTCACCGTACGAGATGATCGTTGGGGCCAAGGGGAGCCCCACCCAGGTGGTCCTGAGCACCGTGTTCTTCCTGGATGTCCCTACCGGAAACATCCCCTTCCATGTTTTTCGACAACTCAAGCAGCACCCTCGGGTCACGCTCCTGGTCCCGGTGAACCTGGGTGATAGCTATAAGGGTTTCCGGATCGTCGGGACTACACCTGACTATTTCACCCCCGTGTTTCAGTTGGGGCGGCGCGAGCACCGCCTCCGGGTCGCCCAGGGCCGCTTCTTTGCCAAGGACTTTGAGGCGGTCATCGGAACCACCGCGGCTCGAGAGACAGTTCTGGCAGTCGGCGACCAGTTCCTGGGCATTCATGGATTAGAAGAAGGGATCGGAGAGGAGCCGGATCCGGCTCACCGGCGGCAGTACACCGTGGTGGGGATTCTGGCGCCCTCAAGCACCGCCGCCGACCGGGCTATCTTCACCACCATGGGAAGTGTTTGGGCCGTCCATGGCCTTCCCACCGCACCCCTCCAGGAATTGCTCTCGCGGGGAGAAGGGCCCCCGATCACTGCCCTCTTCCTTCGGGCCCAGAGCCTCATGGACCTGATGCTGTTGGCAACCCAGCTCAATGGTGGTCCCGACGCCCAGGCCGTCTTTCCCGGTCGGATCATGGAGCGCTTGTTTAGCATGTTCGACATCGGGGAGACCATCGTGGAGGCCATCGCCCTCATGGTCCTCATCGTGGCCGCCACCACCATCAGCCTCTCCGTCTTTGGTGCCACGATCGAACGGCGCCGGGAGCTGGCCACGCTGCGGGCCCTGGGAGCCAGCCCGGGCACTCTGGTCCAGCTCCTCCTGTGGGAATCCGCCATGATCTCGCTCCTGGGGACGGTCGCGGGGTTCGGCCTGGGACGAGGGGCGGCCTATGTCGCGAGTCGAATCATCGAAATCTCCAGCGGGATTTACGTCCCTGTCTGGCACTTCTCGCTGCTCGAACCCCTCATCCTGGGGGCCATGGCTGTCCTGGGCATCCTGGCCGGACTCATCCCGGGCCTCACAGCCTATCGGATGGAGATAGCCGACCACCTGGTCTCTCTTGCCTAACCAACGTTCGAATGCTATAAGTCAACTACCTGGATTTGAGGCCTGCAAGGGGAGAATGGCGCATGGGACGGCGAGCAGTTCTTATCGGGATACTGATCGCGGTGTGGGCAGGGACGCTAGCCTGGGGGGAACAGAATCCCACCCGGATTAAGTTCGGCGAGTACTACAGCAGCAAGAAGACCGAATACGATCTCGTCCGACCCAACTTCCGCCTGGAGTACACCGAAAAGCTCAAAAATCTCCAGGGAAAGCCGGTGGAGCTGGTGGGGTACATGGCCCCCGTCATTCCGTATGACGGATCCTACTTCATGGCGATCAAGCAGCCGTTCGACGAGTGTCCCTTCTGCTCTGCTTCCTTTGATTGGGCCGCATGCACGACGGTCTTTATGAAGAAGGGCCAGCGGGTCCAGTACATGGGGGGACCCGTCCGGGTGGTGGGGATCCTGGACATCGGACAGAAGAAGGATGCCACGGGCCTCGAAAGTTGGGTCCGGATTACGAACGCAGTGGTCAGCCGGCACAAAAGGTAAAACCCTAACAAGAGCTTTCCTCTCTGCTCTTCCCCCCATGCCTCACCCCGATTGGCGCGCCCCGGCACTGTTCCTGCAGCGAAACCTGAAGAGGGTATCCAAGACCTCTGTGGGCCTGGCGCATTCGCTTGGATCATCGATAAGCAGACGGGATGTGAGGAAACAGGTGGCGCAGACGATCCTGTTGTTTGACATTGACGGTACCCTCCTGTCGGCTGGAGGGGCCGACCGGCGTGCGGTGCTCCTGGCATTCCGAGAGCTGTGGGGGGTGGACGCGGCCGTTGACGGCGTGCCGGTACACGGGCGGACCGACCCAGAGATCATGGAGGAGATTTTTCTCGCATGCCTGGGCAGAGCGTCCGGCGCCACCGAACGCGAGCAATTACACAGACGATACCTCATCCATTTGGAAAAGGAGCTAGCCACGTCCCCCGGTTTCCAGGTTTTGTCCGGTGTTTCCGGCCTTCTGGACACCCTGGGCGCCGACGCGGATATTGTACTAGGGCTGGCTACAGGCAACATTGAGGAGGCCGCCAAGCTGAAGCTGCAGCGGGCCGACCTGCTTGGAAGATTCCGTTTCGGTGGCTTTGGGTCGGACGCAGCAGATCGAGAAACGCTCCTGCGAGTGGCCATCGAACGCGGGAAGGCGCATCTGACGCGGCTGGCCGACCACAACCCCGTGATCGTTGTCGGCGACACAGTCCTCGACGTCACCGCCGGCAAGCGGCTTGGAGCCACCACCGTCGCGGTGGCAACAGGAGGGGATTCCTGGGAGACCCTTGCGACCGCCGCCCCCGATCACCTTCTCCCAGACCTCTCTCAGCTCACGTCCTTCCTGGCGATCCTGCAGGGAGTCCGGGACGGCACGCAGCACGTGAGGTAGCAATATCGCAGGTGGAGCAAGAGTACATCGATCCAAGCGCCATCGAAAAGCCATGAGTAAGAAAACTCGACGCAAACCGAAAAGAGCGCCTCGTCGCAGTTCCCGTGGAAGTACCACGGACGCGCTGGGCCGTGCGATCCTCACAGCCCTCGGCGAGAATCCAGACCGTGCGGAGCTTCGGCGGACCCCAGCCCGATTTATGCAGAGTCTCAAGCACCTGACCAGCGGGGCCAGGCAGGACGTGCATGCCATCGTCCGTTCGGGGATCGTGGCCGACCGGCGCGGCAAGATGGTCGTGGTCCTGAACATCCCGATCATGAGCCTCTGCGAACATCATGTCCTCCCCTTCTTTGGTCGGTGTCACGTGGCGTATATGCCCGACCAGCAGGTCTTGCGCCCAGGCCATCTGTCCAAACTGATTGACAGCTTTTGCCGCCGGCTTCAGGTTCAAGAGCGGCTCACCACACAGATTGCCACGACCCTGTGGGAGGGCGTGCAACCGCGTGGGGTGGCCGTGATCATCGAAGCGGCGCATCTGTGCATGATCATGCGCGGAGTCGAAAAGACGAACACCCAAGCGGTCACCAGCACCATGCTGGGCCTCTTTCGGACCAGCACAAAGGCCCGGGGTGAGCTGATGCAATTGATCGCTCGCCAGCGGAAACTTCCCCTTCTCCAGCACTAGCAGCCGCCCGTCCGCAATCAGCTTCGACGATCGTTGACGACGACCGACGACCGATGACCGCAAAAGCCGTCCACGGTTCACAGTTCATAGTTCACGGATCGAGGATACGGCTTTTACCCTGAACCATGAACAAGGACCCTCGGTAGTCGGTGGTCGGTCGTCGGTGATCGGTCAGCGGTCTTCGAACCTTGCCTTTCGTTGTTTCGTCCGTTATAGTCGCGAATAAGCTTTTTCTTTTCGGTCGTCGGTCATCGGGAACTAGCGCGTGGAAGCAGATATGGAGCGATCCGAAACCCTTTCCGTCGCGATTCAAGCTCCCTTTGATCACGCCTGGGCCCTTCTGACAGACGCAACCAAGCTGCACCTCTGGACAGTCGATTTTGCCGTGGCCCCGCCTGAGCCCCGTGGAGACATGTTTCGGGTGCAGACCCCCCGTGGCGAATTAGACCTTTTCATTCGAGCAGATCAGGCAACCGGGGTCATCGACTTTCATTTCGGCCGGGACGGAAAGTTCCGGTGCTCCCCCAGCCGTCTCGTCCGGACCGAAGAAGGAGTGCTTTATATCTTCACCCAATTCGAGCCGCCGGGGACCGCCCCCGGTTTGTTTGAGACACTCGTGGACAACGTCCGCAAAGAGCTGGAGATTCTCAAGTCGCTTTTGGAACCGAAATGACCGATACGATGCACGGAAACCAGCTAAACCGCGACCCGCGGATGTTGATCGGCGGCGAGTGGCTCCCAGCGGAGGACGGACGAACGTTTCCGGTAATCAATCCTGCCTCCGGCGAGCGGCTGGCGGAGGTCCCGTACGGTGGAGCCGCGGAGGCCCGCAGGGCGATCGAGGCAGCCCACGCGGCCTTTTCGGATTGGGCAGCACGATCGGCAGGGGAGCGTGCAGCTCTCCTGCAGCGTGCCGGTGATCGACTGCTTGCCGATCGCGAACGGCTCGCTCGCCTCCTGACGGCCGAGTCCGGCAAACCGATTACCGAGGCGCGGGGAGAAATCGCGTATACGGCCGCCTTCCTGCACTTTGCCGCCGAGGAGGGCAAACGCATCGGCGGCCGGACCATTCCCGCTTCTTCCCAGTCGCAACGGCTTCTCACTATCCAGCAACCGGTCGGCGTCGCCGCCGCCATTACCATCTGGAATTTTCCCGCCGCAGCCATCACCCGACCGGTCGGCCCAGGCTTGGCTACCGGGTGCACCGTCGTGGTCAAACCGGATGAGCGCACCCCGCTCAGTGCCATCGCAGTCTGCGAGGCCCTTGCGGAGAGCGGGCTGCCGCCTGGAGTGCTAAACCTGGTAACTGGAGACGCCCAGGCAATCGGTCAGGCCTTTTTGGAGCATCCTGCGGTCCGCAAGATCAACTTTACCGGCTCGACCGAAGTCGGACGATATCTGATGCGCCATGCCGCCGATCAGGTCAAGCGACTTACATTGGAGCTTGGTGGACACGCCCCTTTCATTGTCTTCGACGACGCGGACCTCGAGGCTGCGGTACAGGGCGCTGTGGCGTCCAAGTTTCGAAACGCCGGCCAGACCTGTGTCTGTGCGAACCGGATCTACGTCCATGAGCGGATCTTCGAGCCCTTTGCAGCCCGATTTACCGAGCTGGCCAAAGCGCTTACGGTGGGAGATCCACAGGGTGACACTGTCAAGATCGGACCGTTGATCGATAAGGAGGGCTACGAAAAGGTATTGCACCATGTGGAAGATGCCCGCAGCAAGGGGGCCACCGTTCTGTGTGGAGGTCGGCGCCTGGCGGGCGATGCCTTCGCCGGAGGATTTTATTTCGAGCCGACCGTGCTCACCGGTGTCACGAATCGGATGGTGATCATGCAGGAAGAGATCTTTGGCCCGGTCGCCCCCCTCCTCGCCTTTTCCGAGGAAGGAGAGGTGATCACGGCGGCGAACGCCACTCCGTATGGATTGGCCGCCTACTGCTTCACGCGCGATGTCAGCCGGGTCTTTCGCATGGCGGAGCAGCTCCGGTTCGGCGTCGTGGGGATCAACGACCCCTTCCCGGGAACCGTCCAGGCCCCCTTTGGCGGATGGAAGGCGAGCGGGATTGGTAAGGAGGGCGGACAAATGGGTCTGGAAAGCTTTCTCGAGACGAAACTGATCTCGTGGGGCTTGTGAGGAAAGCGTGCCCGCGATCGTAACGGAAAATCTGGTCAAACGCTTTGGCGAGCTCACCGCGGTGGACGGGCTCAACGTCGAGGTCCGTCCGGGTGAGCTGTTCGCCTTCC
Source organism: Candidatus Methylomirabilota bacterium (assembly GCA_027293415.1). Classification (NCBI taxonomy): domain Bacteria; phylum Methylomirabilota (SeqCode); species Candidatus Methylomirabilota bacterium. The sequence continues at coordinate 1,817 of JAPUFX010000043.1, read as the reverse complement.
TCGGACCCAACGGTGCCGGCAAGACAACCACGATCCACATGCTCTGCACGCTGCTCCGCCCAAGCGCTGGGTCTGCCCGCGTCGCGGGCCATGATTGTGTGAAGGAGGCCTGGGCGGTCCGACGGGCCATCGGCCTGGTCTTCCAAGAGAGCACCCTCGACAAGGACCTGACGGTGCACGAGAACCTCTGGTTCGCCTGCTCCCTACAGAACATGCCCTCCCGGCTCGCGCGAGAGCGGATTGACGAGATGCTGCGACTGTTCGAGCTGAGCGATCGGAGGGATCAGATGACGAGGCAGCTGTCCGGCGGCTTGCGTCGGCGACTCGACATTGCGCGTGGCGTGCTGCACCGGCCCCGCATCCTCTTTCTCGACGAACCGACGATTGGCCTCGACCCCCAGGCCCGGCGCCAGATCTGGCAATTCCTCGACACGTTGCGCCAGCGGGAGGAGACGACCCTCTTTGTGACAACCCACTATCTGGAGGAAGCAGAAAACTGTAACCGGGTGGGGATCATTGATCACGGTCGCCTCATTGCTCTCGGCACTCCCGAGGAACTGAAACAGGCGTTCAAGGGGGACGTGGTTCAGGTCCGGAGCGACCAGCTGAGCGAGCTGGCCCAGGCGATTCGCGAGGAGTTCCACATTTCACCGCAACTGACCGAGCGCGGCCTCCTCTTGGAGGTCATGGACGGTGAGGCGTTCCTGCCACGACTGATCCGCAGCTGTGGTGACAAAATCGCGGGGATCAATATCCAGCGCCCATCCCTGAACGAAGTTTTCCTCCATCTGACAGGACGGGAATTCGAACCATGATTCCACTCCGCCCGATTCAGAGTATTGTCACGCGCGAGTTCAAGCGCTTCTTCCGGCAGCGAGGGCGTCTGCTCAGTGCCCTGGCCCGACCCCTCCTCTGGCTCTTCGTTGTGGGGGTCGGCATCAACCGGATCGTCGAGACACCACCAGGGATCTCATACCTCCAGTTCCTCTTTCCGGGCGTCGTCGGCATGGTCGTGCTCTTCAGCTCCATGCACTCTGCCCTCTCGACCGTGTACGACCGGGAATTCGGCGTCATGCGGCTCATCCTGGTTGCGCCCATCTCTCGGCTCACGATCGTGGGTGGCAAGGTCGCAAGTGGCTCTTTGCTCTCCCTGTTACAGGCGGGCATCCTGCTCTGCTTGGCCCCGCTGATCGGGATTCCGTTGGGCCTGCAGCAAATCATCCTCCTGGTCGTATACATCCTTTTGACGGCGGTGACCATCACGGGAGTCGGATTGCTCCTGGCCTCCCGGATCGACTCGCTCGAGAACTTTGCAGGGATAATGAACTTCGTGGTCTTCCCGATGTTTTTCCTGAGCGGTGGGCTGTATCCGGTCAAGCTGTTGCCGGCGGGGCTGCAGTGGGTTATCTATGCGAATCCCCTCGCCTACGGGATCGATCTCTTCAAGCACGCCCTCCTTCCCGGAGTCCCCGGGACGGCCCTCGGGCCCGACTTTGCTCTGGCCTTCAATATCGGAATGCTTCTGCTCTTCTCCACTATCACTATCACTGCCGCCACGGCCCTCTTCGACAAGGAGGCTCGCCTGGTCCGCCTCGCCACCCGGTAGCCCTCTTGAAAGATCTGGTAAGGCTAAACTTGGTAGCATTCTGGTAGCAGCCTGCTCAAAGTATATGATTTGGGTATAGTCGTGTTCGTGCCACTTCATTCCGCGGTGGAGTCATGTGCACATGACCTATGGACGCCGAGCGCCCGCTCCTATTCGGCCTGCGATGAACCTCCTGCCATCTGAGTGCGGGTAAAGGGCCTGGATCCTTGCC
>JAPUFX010000042.1 GCA_027293415.1 Candidatus Methylomirabilota bacterium | reverse complement strand
ACTCCGACCCTTCTCTCTTGAGAAATCTTCTAGCTCCTACGTGATTCAGGTCAGAAAAGGCACCTTTACAGGCGAACGCACGGCGGGCTAGTATTGCGCGCAGAATTAGGCATAGATAGCAAAGGAGGCTCGGAATGCGATGGCAAATGTGGCTTATCGGTTTCCTTACCTCTCTTTACCTTTTAGCACCTCAGGCCTGGGCCTGCGATTCGATGGGTCCCAATGGTCATGTTGGGGAAGCCCTGAGCGTGAGCCCGTCCGCCATCCAGATTCGAGACTTCCAAACCGGAAATCCCCTCAGCTTTCGGGCGACGGCGGAACAGCTCAGCGGTATCAGGCCAGGGGACCGGGTCATGATCACATTCAAAAAGGAGGGTGAGGTACTCGTCGCGGAGAAGATCAGAACCCTTCGTTGATTTGTCTTCACGGGCGTTCGATGAGGATATCCCCTCCCTCCGCCTTCACCCGGTAGCTAGGGACAGGCTCGGAGGCAGGTGGGCCCATTGCTTCCCCGGTCTTGACATCGTACTGGGCACCGTGCCATGGGCACGTCACCGTGTCCCCATCCAGGTCCCCCTCCGAGAGGGGGCCGCCCGAGTGGGTGCAGATGTCGCCGATTGCGTAGAAGGTCCCGTTCTCATTGAAGAGGGCGATCCGTTCTCCCTCCAGTTCCACCAGGATTCCCGTTCCGGCAGCAATATCTTTGGTCTCAGCGACCTTGATGAATTCGCCCATAGTTCCTCCCTTGCAGCATCTGGCAATGGGTGCATGACGGTGAACGCGTGAGTAAAGCTAACAGATGGATCATGTGATTGGCAAGGGGTCGGTATGAAGCTCAAGGAAAAGGTGGCCCTGGTGACGGGCGGGAGTCGGGGGATCGGCAAGGCGGTCTCAGCTGCGTTTGCGCGGGAGGGTGCCGAGGTCGTTGTGACAGCCCGGGACCTTGGGTCTCTCGAAGCCGCGGCAAAGGAGATCCGAAATGCCGGAGGGCGCGTCGTAGCGCTTCAGGCGGATGTGGCCGATCGACATCAGGTCAAGGATCTCGCTAAAGAGATCAATCGGCGATTCGGTCGGTTGCACGTCCTGCTCAATAACGCTTCTTTGCTGGGTCCCCGAGTACCAATCGTGGAATATCCTGAAGAGGAGTGGGAGGCGGTGATAGCCGTCAATCTCAACGGACCCTTTTTCGTCATCAAAGCTTGTCTGCCTTTGATGACTGCTGCCGGTGAAGGCTCCATTATCAATGTGAGCTCGGGCGTCGGCCGGGTTGGGAAACCGCGCTGGGGGGCCTACGCCGCCTCTAAGTTCGGGTTGGAAGGGCTCACCCAGGTCCTGGCGGCCGAACTACAGCCTCTCCATATCCGCGTGAACGCCGTCAATCCGGGGGGGACCCGCACCACCATGCGGGCTGCCGCCTATCCCGAGGAGGACCCCCTGACCTTGCCAACCCCGGAAGAAATCACCCCCATCTTTGTCTATCTCGCCTCAGACGCTTCCCGCGACGTCACCGGCCAGTCGCTCGAGGCCCGCGATTTTCTGTCCCGCTAGCCCGAAAAGCATGATGCCCGGGACGGCAGTCCCGGGCATCATTTGCGGGGGCGTCTTGCCCGTAAGATCAGTCAGAAGAAGATGTGAGCTTTTCCCGCTCTCGCTTGAAGGCATCCTTCCCGGCCTCAAAGGCGGAGAGGACGGAATCTCGGCCCTGGTCGATCACGTCATCGACTCGCTCCCGGACCTCCCCGGCCACATCCCCGGCCCGCTCCTGGAGATCTTCGGTGAGCCGGCGGATCCGCACCCGGGTGCGCCTTCCTGATTCTGGAGCGTTGAGCAAGGCAGTGAGAGCTCCGAAGGTACCCCCGAGGAGAAAAGCCAACGCGAGGGCCGCCCCGCCAAATCCACGTTCATCACTCATTGGAAATCACCTCCTCCTTTTTAAAAAGATTTTCCGCAGTAGATACCAGCTTCCCGTCTTGAGTCCTACTAACAAGGCCGCAAAGGAAAGGAGATGCGGGTGGATGCTGGTCCGGATAATGTCGCTTGTGTTTCGGAGGGTCTCACCGAATCCCTCTAGGGCCTTGACGGTACCGCTCAACTGATCCATGTTCTTATGGACCCCTCCCGAGATCTGGTTCACGTTATGCACTGCCTCGCGAACCTCGCCCACGGTCTGACGGACATCCCTCTCGGTCGATTCGATCAGGGTATCGACCCGACTCAGTATCTGCCGGGCCTTACGAATCATGGGGACGAGGGCGATGACGACTGCCACGGCAGCGAGGGCGATGAGTCCGACAGCGACGGCAATGATGATGTCTAGCGGCTCGTTCATGCGATGATCTGTTCCTGCTTTAGTGCATCAATCGTCTGTGCCTCGAGCCCCAGCCACTCTTTGAAGACGTCGGCCGTATGTTCGCCGAGTCGTGGCGCTGGACGGTCGACGCGACCGGGAGTCCGTGAGAGTTTGATGGGTGACCCGGGAAGGCGGGTCACCCCGACCTCGGGATCGTGGATGGCAGCGATCATCCCTCGCGCCTGAACCTGAGGATCCGCCACCACTTGGTCGATGCGGTTAATGGGACCACACGGGACGCCTACCTTTTCCATGACCTTGATCCATTCCCGGACTGTTCTGGTCTTCGCGACATCGGCGATGACGGGTTGCAGGGCTGCATGGTTTTCCGCGCGCAAGGCGTTCGTGGCAAAGCGAGGGTCTTGTAACAAGTCTTCACGACCGATGATGCGACAGAAACGTTCCCAGTGGGGGGTCCCCACGGCAAAGATAACATAACCGTCTTTGGCTTCAAAGGCCTCGAACGGTGCGATCGAGGGGTGGCGGGCACCTAGCGGTCCCGGAATCTCGCCGGTGGTAGTATACCGGATAATCGCATTCTCCAGAAGGGCGACCTGACAATCGAGCATCCCGATATCCACCATCTGTCCCTCGCCGATCCGTTCCCGGGCCTGCAGGGCGGCGAGGATGCCGATGACCGTAAAAAGGCCACCCACGAGATCGCCAATGGCCGGCCCGGTTTTTAAGGGCATCCCTCCCGGCTCACCCGTGATCGACATGATTCCCCCCATCCCCTGAATAACCATGTCGTAGGCGCCTCGGTGCCGGTAGGGGCCAGTCTGACCAAAGCCAGAGCAAGCGGCATAAATCAGCCTCGGGTTGACCTTGGTCAATGCCTCGTACCCGAGGCCCAGGCGGTCCATGGTTCCGGGACGAAAGTTTTCCACCAGGATGTCGGCCCGGGCAGTGAGCTGTGTGGCGAGATCTCCTCCCTTCGGATTTTTGATGTTGAGGGCTACGCTCTTTTTGCCCCGGTTGATGCTCATGAAATAGGCACTCACACCGTTCAGGAAAGGACCGACGCCTCGGGCCTCGTCACCCCGAGTGGGTTCCTCGATCTTGACCACCTCTGCTCCCAGGTCCGCGAGGATCATGGCGCAGTAGGGTCCCGCCAGCACCCGGGAGAAATCAATGACCTTAATGCCGTCCAGGGGTTGCATCGGAGTGCCTTGGTTCACGCTTCACAGTTCAGGGTTCAGAGTTCATGGCCCATACGAAAGCAGGTGTTCTCTCCAAGAACAGGAAACCGCAGGTAGGATCCCAACGACGACTTCTGAACCATGAACCATGAACTACGAACTATGTCGTGGGGGCCGCTGCGGCCTTGCTGAATTCCACTTGGCCGTCCTTGGCATCGACGAGGATGTGGTCGCCCTCCCTGAACTGCCCCTCTAGGATCCGTGTGGCCAGCGGGTCTAGCACGAGCCGTTGCAGCGCGCGCTTGAGAGGTCGTGCCCCATAGACCGGATCGAAGCCGACCTCGGCTAGGTGGTGTTTGGCCTCTTCCGAGAGGGTGATCTCGATCTTGCGATCGGTGAGCCTCCGCTTCAGTTGCCCGAGCTGAATCTCCACGATCTGCTTGATTTCGGAAATGCCGAGGCGGTGGAAGATGATGACCTCGTCAATCCGGTTGAGGAACTCCGGACGGAAGTGAGTCCGGAGTTCCTCCCAAGTCCGTTTGCGGATTTCTTCCTCGTCGGACAGTTCCTGAATGAGGTGGCTACCCAGGTTCGAGGTCATGATGATGATCGTGTTCCGGAAATCGACGGTCCGACCCTGCCCGTCGGTCAGCCGTCCGTCATCCAGGATCTGGAGCAGTATGTTGAAGACATCGGCGTGCGCCTTTTCGATCTCGTCAAGGAGGAGGACGGAATATGGACGGCGTCTGACTGCCTCGGTCAGTTGCCCCCCTTCTTCGTAGCCTACGTAGCCGGGAGGAGCGCCGATCAGGCGGGAGACCGTATGCTTCTCCACGTACTCTGACATATCGAGACGGACCATGGCCCGCTCATCATCGAAGAGGAACTCGGCGAGTGCCCGCGCCAGTTCCGTCTTGCCCACCCCTGTGGGGCCCAGAAAGATGAACGAGCCCAGGGGGCGGTTGGGATCTTGGAGCCCTGACCGGGCGCGGCGGATGGCGTTGGCAACAGCGCTGATGGCTTCATCCTGGCCCACCACCCGCTCCTGAATCTTTGCCTCCATCTGGAGCAGTTTCTGTGTCTCCCCCTCCAGGAGTCGAGTCACCGGGATGCCGGTCCACTTCGCCACGACCTCGGCGATATCCTCTTCGTCCACCTCCTCCTTGAGCATCATGCCTTCTTTCTGGATGGCCTCGAGCTTCTGTTGCTCGGCATCGAGTTCTCTCTGGAGCTGGGCGGTGACGCCGTAACGGAGCTCCGCCACCTTGCCGAGGTCCCCTTGCCGTTCGGCCTGCTGCTCCTCCACCCGGCTCTGCTCGAGGCGTTCCTTGATCTCTCGAATTTTGCTGATGACCGCTTTTTCCCGCTCCCAGCGCGCCTTCAGTGCACCTGATCGCTCGCGCAGATTGGCGACCTCTGCCTCCAGATGTGTGAGGCGCTCCTGGGAGGCCGAATCTGTTTCCTTCCGGAGGGCCTCCCGCTCTACCTCGAGCTGGCGGATCCTGCGCTCCACCTCGTCGATCTCGGTCGGCATGCTTTCAATCTCCATCCGGAGACGGGAGGCGGCCTCATCGATGAGATCGATGGCCTTGTCCGGCAGGAAGCGGTCGGTGATGTACCGATGGCTCAAAACCGCGGCCGCGACCAGGGCAGAGTCCTTGATCCGGACGCCGTGATGCACCTCGTACTTCTCCTTGAGGCCCCGGAGGATCGAAATGCTCTCTTCTACTGTCGGCTGACCAACGACGATCGGCTGAAACCGTCGTTCCAGAGCCGGATCCTTCTCGATCCGCTTCCGATACTCGTCCAGCGTGGTGGCACCGATGCAGCGGAGTTCACCGCGGGCCAGCGCCGGCTTGAGCATGTTGGAAGCATCTACCGCCCCCTCGGCGGCTCCCGCCCCGACCAGAGTGTGCAGCTCGTCGATAAAGCAGATGATCTGCCCCTCCGCCTCGGTGATCTCCTTGAGAACTGCCTTCAGCCGGTCTTCAAATTCCCCACGGTATTTGGACCCGGCAACCAGCGCGCCGATGTCTAATGCCACGACCCGCTTGTTCTTTAGGGACTCGGGGACATCCCCATTCGCAATCCGTTCCGCTAGCCCCTCCACGATGGCGGTCTTCCCCACGCCGGGCTCGCCGATCAGGACTGGATTATTTTTGGTCCGGCGGGACAGGACGTGGATGACGCGGCGGATCTCGTCGTCGCGGCCGATGACCGGGTCCAGCTTGCCCTTCCGCGCCAGATCGGTCAGGTCCTGGCTGTACCGTTCCAGGGCCTGATACTTCTCCTCCGGATGTGGGTCGGTGACCCGTTGCCCGCCGCGCAGGGCGGCCAAGGCGGCATAGACCCCATCCTTGCTGACGCCCGCCTCCTTGAGGATTCGTTCGACGGCACCACCCGCCTGTTCCACAATGGCGAGAAGGAGATGTTCGGTCGAGACGTACTCGTCCTTCAGATGCTCCGCCTCCTGAAGGGCTGCCTGAAGCACCTTTTCGAGATGGGGCGTGAGGTACACCTGCCCCTCGGCGCCCTGGACCTTTGGGCGCCGCTCGAGCTCTTCGCCGAGTTTCGTTCGAAGGAGCTGAAGGTTCGCACCGAGCTTCTGGAGCAACGGGGGAATTACGCCATCGTGCTGTTCCACCAGCGCGAGCAGCAGGTGCTCCACGTCGATGGCCTGGTGCCCCATCTCGACGGCGTGCCGGCGGGCGGCATCGATCGCCTCCTGGGCCTTGATCGTGAACTGATCAAACCGCATCTCGTTTCCCCCTCAAAGCAACGAAAAATAAGGCAAAATTGACGATAACACGCTGCGTAGATGTTGTCAATGAGCCCGGCAGCCCCTTCGAGTCCACCACTGGAGTCGTTGACACCCTTTTGCGCCCTCTCTATGATAAGATGCCAAATCATCAGAGGCATTTGCACGCATGACGCGGGGAAAAATGACTAAGGCAGAGCGGATTTACGCAGCGATAGAGCGCAAAGCGGTCGACCGGCCCCCGGTCAGTTTCTGGCGCCATTTTCCCGACGTGGATGAGGACCCGTTCACCTTGGCTGAGGTCCTTCTCGCCTTTCACGCCCACTATGACTTAGATTTCATCAAGGTCATGCCCACCGGGGTCTACTGTGTGGAGGACTGGGGCTGTCGAGTGGCGTACCGCGGCAGCCTGGAAGGCTCCCGGGTTTGTATCGATCATGCGGTGAAGCACCCGAACGACTGGAAGGGGATCCGCATCCTCGATCCCAAGGAAGGGGCGTTGGGCCGAGAACTCACATGCCTTCGCGAGGTGGTGAAGGGACGCCGGGACGACGCCCCGATCCTTCAGACCGTCTTCAGTCCTTTGACCATCACAAAAAAGCTGGCTGGTGATGAGCGATTCTTGGACGACCTGCGGGAAAGGCCTGCCCTCATCCATGCAGCCCTCGAAGCGGTCACCGAGACCATGAGTCGATTTGTGGTCGCCTGTCTGGGATCCAAGGCGGACGGGATCTTCTTTGCCACGCAGGTGGTAGCGTCCGACCTCTTGACCGCCGAAGAGCACCGAATCTTCGCAGAACCGTACGACAGGCGGGTCTTGGAGCAGGCCGCCAAGCGGAGCTCTTTTTCCATCCTGCACGTCCACGGTCTGGATATCCCGTTCGATGTGATGGCGACATATCCAATTCCAGCCATCAACTGGCATGACCGGCGAACCGCACCCTCTCTGGAAGAGGCACAGGAGCTGTTTCCCGGCGCAGTGGTGGGCGGGCTCAATGAGATCGAAACCCTTCGGAAAGGACCAGAGGAAGCAGTCCGGGCTGAAGTCAAGGATGCCCTGAGGCAGACAGGGGGCCTCGGGCACATCCTGGCGCCTGGTTGCGGGTTTCCCGTTGATGTTCCCGAGGCCCACCTCCGGGCAGTCCGGACCGCAGTCGAGGAGTGGCAATGAACGATTATCCGGTGGAGCAAGCGATCCGGGCCCTCCGCGAAGGCCTGATGGTGGTGGTGGCCGATGACGAGGTCAGGGAAAGTGAAGGTGTGCTGATTCTCGCGGCGGAGCGGGTGACCCCTGGAGCAGTAAACATGATGGCCCGCGAGGCCAGGGGTATTGTCTGTGTGGCTCTCACGGGGGAGCGCCTTGAGGCCCTCAAGATCCCGGTCATGATTCCGGAGCAGCCGGCTTCCGGGGACATCACCTATTGTGTCTCGGTCGATGCCAGGGCGGGAACGACCACCGGCATCTCGGTCTATGATCGCGCCGCCACCATTCAGACGTTGGTCGATCCCAAGGCTCGGCCCGAGGATCTGGTCCGGCCCGGCCACATCTTTCCGCTGCGGGCTAAGGAAGGGGGAGTCCTCACCCGCGCGGCACAGGCGGAAGCTGCGCTTGATCTCTGTCGGCTGGCCGGCCTCTACCCAGGGGCCGTCCTTTGCGCCATTCTGACGGAGGAGGGGGAAGCCGCCCAGTTCCCAGAACTTCAAGCCTTTGTCGATCGCCACGGCCTGGCGATTCTAACCGTCAAAGCGGTGATCGACTTTCGGATGCGGCGAGACAAGCTCGTCAAGTGCCTCGCGACCACCACGTTGCCCACTGAGTACGGCACCTTCCAGAGCAACCTGTACGAGAGCCAGGTGGATGGCCGGCATCACCTGGCTCTGGTCCTGGGTGAGGTGACGGCTTCAGACGAGGTGCTGGTACGGGTGCAATCCGAGTGTCTTCCCGGCGACGCCCTCCGGTCGCTTCGCTGCGACTGCGGTGAAAAGCTCCGCGCCTCCTTAGACCTCATTGGCAAGGCAGGAAAGGGGGTCCTCGTTTATATCCGGGGGCCGGCCGGCGGAGTGGGGTGGACAAACCACCTCACACCTCCAGACAGTCCCGGGCCGCCTGAGCCCCCTCGGGGTCGGATGGACCTCCGGGAGTACGGTATTGGCGCCCAGATCTTGGTCGACCTGGGCCTCATCCGGATCCGGTTGCTGACCAGCAATCCTCGGCGCATCGTGGGACTGGAAGGCTTCGGGCTTCATGTGGTCGAGCGGGTTCCCATCGATTTGACCGGCAAGAAAGCGCAAGGTGCCCAGTGAGCGGGTGCCTCTTTTGCCAGATCGCTCGGGGCGACCGACACGCCCATACGGTGTTCGAGAAGGAAGGGACGGTTGCCTTCCTCGATATCTTTCCCTGCACGCCTGGGCACACGCTGGTCATTCCCCGCCAGCACTACCCAACCCTAGACGAGATGCCTGCCGAAGAGGCCGGGAGGCTTTTTCACGTGGCGGCTGTGGTGGCCGGGAAAGTTCAGGCGGCCATGGGAGCGGCAGGCTTCAATCTAGGGGTCAATAACGGCAAGGCGGCCGGGCAAGAGGTCTTTCACGTCCACATCCATATCATCCCCCGGTATCCGAACGACGGAGGCGGCAGCATGAAGAGCGTAGCCCGGATGAGGGGCGAAAAAGATATCGAACAGATTGCCACAAAGATCCGCCAGACCTTCACTCGCTCCTGAAAATTTCCCATCGGTTTCAACTTCAATCCGGTCCGAGCTTCAGGAGCAGAAGCCACGGCCATGCAGGAGGTGCCGATGGAACGGCGCAAATTTCTTTTGACGGCTGGAGGGGCGCTGGCGGCCACGGGTGTGACGGTCGTCGACGTGCCACACGTCATCGCCCGGCCTAAGTATCAGTGGCGCATGGTGACGACGTGGACCCACTCGCTTGATGTACTGCAGGGGAACGCCAAAAGATTTGCACGGATCGTCGAAACGATGAGCGACGGTCGCCTCAAGATCAAAGTCTTCGCGGCGGGCGAGTTGGTCCCGGCCTTCGGCGCCTTCGAAGCTTGCCAACAAGGGACGGTCGAAATGTACAACGGCGCAGCCTACTACTGGGCCGGAAAGGAGCCGGCGACGCAGTGGTTTACGTCGGTCCCCTTTGGCATGAACGCGCAGGGTCAGTACGCCTGGTGCTATGCCGGGGGCGGGCTCAAGCTCTGGGAGGAAACGTACAAGCCCTTCGACCTTGTGCCGCGTCCATCTGCCTCCACGGGGGTGCAAATGGGAGGGTGGTTCCGGAAAAAAATCAAGACGATTACTGACTACAACGGCCTCAAAATCCGGATTCCCGGCCTGGGCGGCAAGGTGGTGTCAAAGGCCGGCGCAACGGTCGTCCTGATACCTCCCGGCGAGATTTACCCAGCCCTCGAACGCGGGGTCATCGACGCGGCAGAGCTGGTCGGTCCTCACGACGATCTGAAACTCGGGCTTTACCAGGCCGCTCAGTACTACTATTATCCCGGCTGGCACGAGCCCGGAGCCATAACTGAATTCGTGTTCAACCGTAACGCCTACGAGTCGCTCCCGGTCGACCTGCGCCGAATCCTGGACTGTGCCGCCATGGCGATTCAGACGCTGGCGTACACGGAATACGATGCGAAAAACGCGATGGCGTTGAAAAGGTTCCGCACGGAATTCCAGGAAAAAGTGGAGATTCTTCAGTTTCCGGCGGAAGTGATGACGGCGCTGAAGCAGCTCGCGGACGAGGTCAAGCGAGAGGAATCTGAAAGGAGTCCGATGGCCAAGAAGGTCTATGCGTCCTACACCAAGTTCCAGCACTTGATCAGCGACTGGGGCCGCATTTCCGAAGCCCCCTACCACGCACTCATCGCCGGCTGACCTTTCTCAGCGTATCGGCACCAGTTTTCGGATCTTTCGTAGGCTTTGGGAGTGGGCGCTTTTGTCAGAACTCGGCTCACCTTTCCTTTATGGTCACTGTTCTGAATCAAAACGTCCAAGAAGGATTGCTTCTTATTGACATAAGCATCTGGCATATAGTCGAAGCTTTCGGTGGGATTCGTGGTTTGCGGATGGGTGGCTTGATTCAGGCGAGTCAAGAGATCGTAGACGGATTAGGATTGCGGTCAGACATTGGTAACCGGGGAACTTCCGTCAACAAGCGACTTGACCCCAATGCCAAGAGAGCAGCGAAATCCAAAGCTCCGATCTTCAAGGTCTCCTTGTTTCCCCACCACTCCTTTATCTTCTCCCCCGAGATCACTTCTTCGTCCAGCCACTCACAGTCTGGAACCCTTTTGACTGCCAGAGTGCTGATCTCGTATGGGTCCTCGCCAACACAGCGGATTTGTCTGCCGACGGTCAGCGTCTTGTTGTCCATCCAAGGGCCAAACTGCTTCATCTCCCAATTGCTGAGATTGTCGAAAGTAGCTACAATTCTGATGGGGGAGTTTGTATCGTGATTGTAGAAGGCTTCATCACTGACGCCTCTGACTGTTCCGTCAAAAAATAGTCGGAGGGCCTTCAGCACGTTGGACTTTCCACTATTGTTCCGTCCAACAAGGGCGAGAATATCGCTTGGGTAAATAGTGGCTTCTCTCAAGGAGCGGTAGTGTTGAATCTGGAGTTTCCGTATTTTCATGTCTCATCGTCCGGACACATAACTATGGCTTATCTTGTTCCGTATAAGACCCCAGTTCTTCTCTTCCTGCGGTATAAGATCCCCCGGTTCTACTGGCGGGGGAGCCGTGTAAGTCGCATTGTTTCAAGTATTTCCACCATCTGCGCTTAGTCCCCCGGGTGTCATATATGGTTCCGTATAAGACCCCAGGTTTTCCGCAGACTCAAAGACAATCTACGGGACTTCGAACTCCTTTTCGCCCCGAGCCAAAACATGGGTGTAGATCATCGTCGTACTCAAATATACCCGAGAAGCATGGACCCTACGGTCCACCCGCGCTGACATGCTGCTTTCAAGACACCAATGCCCGAGGGCCGATGCCCACCGGGCGTCCTCAGGCAAGTCATTGAGAACCAAGTCATTTGGAGGAGGCACAGCGAGATGCTTCCCTTAAACAATTTATCTTATTTCCGAAGGATCAAGATCGTCAAGGGATTTGTCAGATCCCAGGCGGCACAAGATCGCGGTCTACGGCGTGGGATGTCGTCGTGGCTGTCATTAGCACGCAGCGCCGTCAGGTGGATGATTGGCTGCGGGTCGGGGGCCACCCTTGGGTTACCCCCTGATGGCCACGGGAGGCCGTCAAGCCCCTGAGAAGATTTCAACTACTAATCGCTCCGAGCCAGGTTACTGGTTGTAATCTGCACTGCGGTCGATACAGGGTGGTGAAGGGACACGCTTAGCAGTATTGAAAAGCAAAACGCCTTCCCGGACCGTGCTCCGCCCGAGAGGGCGTCTGAATGCTTGGTGCGTCCTTGGTTGTGCCAGAGGTGGGCTCGGGGGGCTATGGTCACCCCGGTTTCATCTGTTGTTTCTCCAACCCTTCGTCACACGGCTACGGGTGGTCTGGCACACCCGCGGCAGGACGCTCGCACTTCTTCAGACGCCAGTCCCAGACCGTCGCTGTGATCAGGCCAGCAAAGCCCATTATTTCAACAATCCGGCTGTACGAGCCAAACATCGCCCAAAGGACCAAGATGGCTCCGAGCGCCGCAATGACCAGCGGGCCTTTCACACGGTGCTGTCGGTAGCTCAGCACAACACCCAAGAGCGCCAGGAGTGCAAACAGGCTGATCGCCCCCGCCCACACGCCTTTGTTGATCGCCAACGTGACCCCGAGCAGCGATAGCAACGTAACAATCGCCATCGTGCCATAGCAGGCAGCGATGGACAGAAGAGTGCCTGCACCGGCCAACCACCCAAACCTTGGGGTTGCGTCGGGTCTTTCTGCCATTACGCCTTGACCTCCCCTACTCTCCTGTCTTGTTGATTTTCTCTAACTCGCTCAACAGCACGTCATTCTGCAGATACCGCCCATCCTCGTCGAACCCGGTCATGATCCGTTTGAACCGCACGATGCCTTGCTTGTCCACAATGAAGTACGCCTGTTTGGCCGTGGAAATAGCCCCGATCTTTTGTTCCACACCGTACTTCTTGATGGTCTTGAGATGCGGGAAGTCGCTGAGGAGGGGATACGGTAGGTCGAGAGTTTTTGCGAAGGCTTGTTGCGCATACGGATTGAACACGCTGATCCCGAGGACCTCGGTGTCCATGTCCTGAAACTCTTCATAGCCAAACCCGCGTGCCCGATGTGCTGCCTCGCAGCCGGGATGGAAATCCATGATATAAAACTCGATGAGCACATTCTTTTTCCCGGCAAAGTCACTTAGTCTGATTTTGCCCCCGGTGGTACTCCGTAGTTCGAAGTCCGGCGCTTTCTCACCCACCTCCAAGGCAGCGCTTACCCCCGGCAGGACGAACCCAAGCACCAGGGCCGTCAACAGCCGCACAGGCCAAGCTGCTAGGATATTCCATTTCCTTCCCTTCATCACCTCTCCTCCTTCCTCGCACTTCTGAAAACAAAAACGCCCTTCCCAGGCCATGCTCCGCCTGTGAGGGCGTCTGAATTCGTATTGCGCCAACGTTTGTGCCGAAAGTGGGCTAGGAGCTATGCCTACCCCGTTTTCCATCTCCGCTTTCCCTATCAGGGGCTATAGCATCGCCGAAGACGTGGTTTGTGTCAATGCCTTGGTGCAATCCCCTTTGGTTGTCGCGGGCAGGCCGTCAAGCCCCTGGGAAGATTACAACTACAAATCCTTGGCTGCGGTTGCCCATACCCCGGGGTGGAACGGGACTCCCGGGGCGGGTAACCGGGAGTTGGACCTGTCAAGGCGGTTGCGGATTGGTTGCGTTTTTAGGTCACGAAATGTCACGTTTTGCTGCGTCCTGCACACCCAACTCATTGAAATTATTGATTTTGTCCGGTTCGAAGCCCAGAACCTTTTCAGCTTCTTGGCCCGTGTCGGTAGAGTTGTCTTGTTCACTGATTTCTGATGTTCACTTTTAGTGAACATTGTGGTAGAGTGAACATGCTATGAGCAAGGATATAGACAGGGAAGTTCTTCAGGCGTGTGAAATCCAGTTGCAGGCCCTTCAGCCGGTAAAGAAGGTGGAGTTTAAGCCCCAGATCGCTCGTCTAGAGCGCCGTGGGTTGGATGGCGAAATTGTCCTTCATACTGACATGGGGCGGTTGACCTATTTTTACGAGGTAAAGAAACGCCTAAGTCTGCCTCGACTTGAACATCTGCTTCTACATATGCGCCAATACGCCCGCGAGGCCAAAGCGCGGCCCCTCCTTTTCGCCGACTACGTCCCTCCCCGCTTGGCAGAACGCTTGATCGCGGAAGAAGTGAACTTTGTCGACGGAGCAGGGAACGTTTACGTCCACTGGCCTGGGAAGCTACACATCCATCTCCAGGGAGGGAAACCAAAGTATCTTTGGGAGACTCGGACAGGACGGCTCACCCAACCAAGCGGCCTCCAGGTCGTCTTTGTCCTGTTGGCCGACCCCCAAGCCGTCTCCATGCCTTATCGAGAACTAGCAGAGGTAGGTGGGGTGGCCCTTGGCTCCGTCGGTTGGATAGTACGTGAACTAAAAGCGAAGGGGTATCTCGAACAGAAAGGCCGTGACGAGTGGATCCTCATCCGAAGGCGAGAGCTACTTGATCTTTGGGTGGGAGGTTACGGAGATCGATTGCGTCGGAAATTTTTGATAGGCCGTTTCCAGCCCCCGGAACGGGATCTAAATCAGACGGTTGGTAAATTCGAAAGTAACGCGGAAGCAGTTGGAATTACCTGGGCGTTGACAGGTGGCTTTGCGGCTGACGCGTTGACGCGCTATTTTCGAGGCGATCAACTCAGCGTTTTTGTATCTGAATGGCGCGCAGAGCTAGTGAGAAAATTGAAGTGGCTTCCATCTGTCCATGGACCGGTTGCAATATTCAGACAATTCTCGCCACTTGTCGTTTTTAAGGGGAAGCAGCCGTTTGACTTTCCGGTTGCTCATCCTCTGCTAGTTTATGCCGAGCTAGTCTATCAGGGCAGAGAGCGTGAGCTAGAGGCTGCGAAGTCCATTTACGACCGGTATCTCACCTTTTTTATCGATGGCAATTGATCCTAAGGCAGTTCCAGCGCTGAAGATCCTTGCACAGATTTTCGCCGAGGAAAACCGGACCTTTGTGCTGATTGGCGCCACGGTTCCTCAAATTGTCGTCGATATACGCCAGGGGGGTGAGTTTAGTGCCCGAACGACGCGTGACGTCGATGTCGTGGTGGAGGTGGCCGATTGGGAAGACTTCGAAGCGATGCGCCAACGTCTCTTCAAAGTAGGATTTAAGCCAGGATCAGCCCCCCATGAGCTCTTATTTGGACCGGATGTGTTCTTCGATCTTATACCTTACGGCCCAGGGGTGGTGCAGAACGATCACCTAGAATGGCCGGGGACCGACCGGATCATGAGCACCTTTGGCATGGAGGAGGCCTTTGAATATGCTGAGCACGCCACGGTTGCGTCTGACCTTTCGGTTCGCGTGGTTCCGATCCCCGTACTGGTGCTCTTAAAGATCATATCCTACACAGACCGTCCCGAAGAGCGTGCGCGAGACCTCAGCGACGTGGTGAGATACTTTGAGCACTACGAGGAGGGAGATGGTGAAAGCCGGCGGTTCGAAGTTGGAGAGGTGACAGTGGAGGCTCGCCCGGTCGAGTTTGAGGAGGCTGGTGCATACCTGCTAGGGATTGAGGTGGCAGAACTGGCCAAACCGAAATCGTTGATACCGGTCCGGAAGTTTGTCACGGAATTCTCTGACGAATATGCGAGGCCTATTCTTCAGGTCATGAGGGAGGAGGGACGTATACTCAACAACGAAAGACGGAGGATTGAGATCTTCCGTCTCTTCAAAGTGTTCGCTGCGGGGCTGACTGAGGGAGCCAAATCGTGAGAACACACCGCGGAGTTGGTTGCGGATAGGTTGCGTTTTTAGGTCACGAAAGGGCACGTTTTGCCGCGTCCTGCACACCCAAGTGCTTGAAGTTATTGAATCTATTTAACCTTGCGGAGGATTCGTAATCAGCAGGTCAGGAGTTCAACCCTCCTCGCCGGCTCCAGGAATTTCCGAGACAATTCCTCGATCGAACCGCCCGGTTGCTGCCATGTCTTGCCACTCACGAGTAAAGATTTGACCCCAGTCCCAGTGAAATTGCTATCCTCCGGCAACCGGTTTGCCGCGTCGTGGATCTGGCCACTCACCAAGTGGAGGGCGTTTGTGACTAGCCGATAACCGAGGCCGACGATTGGGGGGAAGGATTCTTGATGGAGTGCGGAAAATGGAGGGAAAACAAATCAGAGATACTCGTGGGATAAATGGGGAGTTTTCTTCCGAACAATTTCTGCTAGTTCCCGATAGCGGCTTATGGTCTTGCCAATATAGATTTTGTTCTTCCCATCCCTAGCTATCAAAAACACGCCTAGGTCACTCCAGAATGTAGCCCACCAGCTGGGTCTGGAGATTCTTCCGATCTCCTCCCACCTTATCTCGCACCTATCGCCCCTCTTCGATATACCTTCGATACGATCTTCAAAAACCTTAATCGTCCATGGCTTGCGCAGAAGTTTTCTTCTTTCAAATTCGAGACCGATAGTTCCCCCCAGAAGAAGCAGTCCTAATAGGAGTTTCTCTCCGATTGTAGAGGTCTCGTTAATGTAGACAAGGAACAAACCTGATATCCCTATGAGTAAGCCAACGAAATAAAGCCAATAAGTAAGCCTCCAGTACTCGAATATTCTCTCTTCCATACCGATACCGTGCATGGGCATAAATAGTCAGATCTCTTGTCGGATAATTCCATCCCCCGGCTTTTCGGACCGGACTCGGAACTGCTTGTCCCTACGCATCATACCTCATTTCCTGACCCGAGAAAAACGAAGGGCGCCGAGCTGGTGCCCGCCGCCCTGGGATGCTTCCCGCATACTGAGCCTACCTGCTATTTCAGAGGATGCCGAGGAGCACCCCGAGAAGCTGCAAAATACCCACACCAAGCGCAATAGCGCCACACCACTTGAGAACGGTCACATGTCTCGGCCTTACTGCCAGTTCTCTTTGTAAATCCGCCCACACCCATTCGGGCTTGAGGGCAAGAAGAAGAATGAAAAGTCCAACGAAGATGTTAAGAATTGCCCAAAACACGTGACTCTCTCTTTTCCATCCTGACACCAGCTCACTGATTGAGATAGCGTATGAGTATCCGCCATAGCAAAAGCATAAATGTAATTAGAAGAAGAGGGACGTCCATGAAATTATAAAAAACGTCTATTCCTCCCACAGGCCAAATGCTTTTGCCTTGGCTACTTTCTCCCCCCGCCTGACCGAGATACTCACCGCCGGCTGCGAAATCTTCAGCTTTCTGGCAAGAGCTGTGGCACCGGCGCCGAGCTCCCGCACAGCCCAATAGCAAAATAGACTCCGCGCGTGTACTCTCCGTCGCTGCTTTCCAGGGACATATATGTTTTCCGGTTCTATCTCAAACAGCGAGGCGACGCGCCGGGCCATTTTCTCGAGATCATAGCCTTGGGCCTGTAGTCGATACGTGCGATCAAGTTTCTCTTCACTGGCTTCAAGAACCTCTATGACAAACCTCCTGTCCCCCAGGATCCTTTCGTCCCCCTTGAGTCGGTCACCCCCCTTTCGTACCGTCCTCACCGCAGCCCATCCGCCGAGGCTCCGGGCGAGACCTCCACTTACGAGATCTGGTCTGCGCCCCTTTTCTATCCCCTCCTGTACATACGTTCTATACCGCCTCCGGGCACCCGCAACCTTTTGGCCAAAATGACCAAGCACATAATCGACGTCCTGCCAGGTGTTTTCCCTTTTTCCGAGAATGATACTATGCCCTGTATACGGATAGGTATCCAGGTTGCTCAGGCCTGACACTATTTTTGCCCGGAGCGGATTGAGGTGAATGTAGCGCACCAGTTCCAATAGATACGGGGCTTGCTGGCATAGAATCGACTTGTAGCGGTTTTGAAACAATGGGCCGTGTCGCCGGTGCCGTCGGTTATAGGTGACTGCATAACCGGTGAGAAGTCGTCTCATGACTGTGGCAATGGGGCCCGTGCCGGTTCTCAGCAAAAGGTGCACATGGTTGGGAAGGAGAGCCCAAGCGTAGCAGACGGTTGACGACTCAGTCAGAATACCACTGAGTCGATCCTCAAAATGATCCCTGTCGGTGTCGTCCTGAAAGACCCTCTTCCGCTCTATTCCTCTGATAATGATATGGTGGAGAGCGCCTGGCGCGTCGATGCGGGATTTGCGTGGCCTGCTGGCAGTATCGCGCAAAACATTTGCGTTGTAAAATTATAATTTTATGGACGTCCCCCCCCGCCGTCCCCCCCCCGCTACTTTGGCTACCGCTAAGTGCTGTGGATCTGCTAATTTCAAAACCATTTCGTTGACTCTGCCTACTTATTGACGAATTTTTCCTTGATGTTCCCCTTTTGCCCCGCGATCACGTCAAGACAGGGTGGGTCCAACGGTTTGTTAGCTTGCAGATTCTTTAACCAATCTTTTTCCTTAAATTTGAGGACGGGTAGGGTCCCTTCCCACGCAAAAAACGTTCCACTTTGTAACCTGAATCTTTTGTCCCCACCATTAACAATCTGTAATAGAATTCCTCGTTGTTTTTTTTAGCCAATAGATATATATTCATTGCTTTTTGACCTGGGATTGGCTCGTACTCCATGGAATTAATAGTTATGGGCGTGGAATCTGGATGCATTCGTTCTATTATTTCCCTAAATCTTTCGGAACTTAAAGAACTTTTTGTCCTTTCAGATAATAATGAATAACCTACTTCAATATTTCCATTAATGAATGCGGCCTCCGCAAATTCTTTCGCTTTGGAAGCCGCCTTTTTCTCATCATGTACAATAATATTGATACAGCTATATAAAACGAGAGATCCTAATATTAAATATATCGCCTTTCTCATCCCTGTTAATTCTCCTCGCCCTCAGACGCGGCTGGATCTGTTGCGACGACGGGTCACCCCTGAGGGTTCCTGCTCTTAGTTCGCTCCATCGTACAGAAGCTCGGTACCCGACACCTCCGACAGTCCTCTGGACCCTCCGCCCTAGTCCATCATGGGCAAAGCTCGCTCTGTTCATTGAGGGGAGTTGGTTGCGCGCATTCTACGTGTACGTCTTCCTAACGTCATTCCGTGAGATTCCCATTGGGTCATAAGTCAGGCTAGTGATACCCCACTGGGTGAGCTGATTCTGTAAAAAGTTAGCTGCGGGGCGAGGCGATTAGAAGTAATACAACAGGAAGAAAAGGTCTTCCGATGGCGTGCTTAGACTTCCTATTTAGCATCCTTTGATCTCTATCGAAGAGTTAAGAGATTTAACTGTCGAGACAAAATCGTGAAAGTCATGCATTTGACTGAACAGTTTTAATGTCCCAGTAGAATGCCTGACTCTTACCTGGCCAGCAAGCAAAGGGTATGCCTTGATGGATTTAATTTCCTCTGGTGAGAGCACAACTCGTTTTAAGGGGCTGGAAAATTCAATAGAACCGTCCTCTCGAATTTTAATCTGAAAGGGGACCCTGAGGACCTGATACCAAAGCCACAGCAAACATGCCATCCAGAAAAAAGTGAACCATCGCTCTGGCCCTGATGCATAAAAGAACGCTATAAAGACGCCAAAGAGTGTTGCAAGGCTCAGGGCGGAATAATTTAGAATCAAAATCGATTTGGTCAGGTTATACGTCTTCAAATTGAAATCACGAGCTTTCGTATAATGTTTTGGATAGATTCTTAATTCCTACCAGACATGGAAGCAGGTAAAGGAGACGCCCGGAGGGCCGCCGAACCCTGCCTCACCAAAGTAGCCATCCTTGCGACTGTAGCCAAATTGGAACGCGGCTCCACCATATTGCACCTGTGTTGCGCAATTCAACCCTGGAGATGGATCTGAAGGGGAATAGGTTACTGCGGCACTGGCCGGTGTTAGGCCAGTTACAATTCCGCCTCCCAGATAGGGATGGAGCCCCGTACCACCAATCATGACACCGAATGTTACGCCGGGACCCCAACCTATATTTACGTTAACATCGTAATACCATAGGCCGAGCGGATCAATAAATCTTGTGGGGGCGTTGTTTGCATATAAAAAGGCATTCGCAAATGCAAGGCTAGAGATTACGCCGGTGCGTCCTATGTTCCCAGGGGCTGAGATAACAAAAATGGGTGCACGGTTTCTTGACCGCGGAACAACCATTACGATCGCGGTGTTTAGCTTGGCAAATGTGTAGTTCACAACATCTTCAGAGAGGAAACGCTTGTAGTTCGGACTGTAGTACCGGGCGCGGTAGTAATATAAGCCTGTCTCGTCATCCTCGCGCCCGGTGTACCTGAA
>JAPUFX010000041.1 GCA_027293415.1 Candidatus Methylomirabilota bacterium | reverse complement strand
GGCAAGGATCCAGGCCCTTTACCCGCACTCAGATGGCAGGAGGTTCATCGCAGGCCGAATAGGAGCGGGCGCTCGGCGTCCATAGGTCATGTGCACATGACTCCACCGCGGAATGAAGTGGCACGAACACGACTATACCCTATACTTTTAATTAATATGCCGTAACCATTTATAAATACAAGTATTGACGTCATCCGAAAATGTGTCCGTATGCACCATGTCAATCTGGAACCATGACCTCCTTCTCGAGACCGCCAAAGCCATGGACGTTATCGTGGGCTCGAACCCGCACGCGCTGGACACCCTCGGGCAGTGCTAACAGCCTTAACGAGCGCGTAAAAGGTTGCTCATCCACGTGCGGATGGAAGAGGACCCGCTTCGCCAGAATCGTGCCATCGGGGCTCAGGATTTCCCAGCGGTCCGCATAGTGATTCCACCCTGCATCTTCGTGACGGACGGTCACAACGAAAATGTAGGGACTGCTGGCACTCTTCGTAATCTCGACAGCCAAGACATCGGCTTCCCCGGCCGTCGCAGGTAAGACTCTTCCCATCGACAGCAGGAATACCCCGAGCCCAAGTATCTTCGGGATCAATTTTCCTGCGCGCTGCGTTTTTTGCCTGTGCGCAACGTCCATGTCCGGTCTCACCCGACCCAAGATTCTGTCCGCTGTTCGCCGCCTACTCGATGACGCCGAGATGACCATTATGGCTGCCCATGTACCAGAGTCTTCCCTCGGCGTCCACAACCATTTTGCGGATGCCGAGACCTCTCGATGGCAATGTAAAGACCCGGATCCTGCCCGTAGTTGGGTCCAATCGCACAACGGTATTGCTGTAGAACTCGTTGGCCCAAACCATGCCGGCTCCGTCCACCGTCACGGCGTAGGGGCCTCCGCTGCGCCCGGCCGGTAATGGGTACTCTTTAAGGAGTTTTTCGGCAACGGGGTCGAAGTGGAGCAGGGAACCCTTGCCGAAGAGCGTGACCCAGAGCGAACCGTCGGGCGATGCGGCCATGCGGCGCGGCGCCCAGCCTTTCCCAAGGACCACTTCAGTGATCGTGCCCGTCTTCGGATCCAGCTTACCCAGCTTGCCGGCGCCAAGTTCGCAGAACCAGACATTGCCCGCCTTATCAAGAGCAAGCCCATAGGGGCGCCCAGAGGCTTCGAACTCGGTCATCATCCCGGTACGGGTGTCCAGCCGGCCGATCCGATTCCCGTGCTGCTCCGTGAACCAAATGATGCCCCATTCATCGATAACCAGCGTGTGCGGGTCGCCACCGGAAGGCACCTTGTGCTCGACCACCCTTCCCGTGGTTGGATCCAGCTGGCCAATCGTGCCATTGCCGTTCCCCGTATACCAGACCTGGCCGTCCCAATCCACGAGGAGGCCGTGGGGCCTCGCTCGTGCGGGCAGTTCCCACTCTGTGAATGTCTCCGTGAGAGGGTCAAACCGCGCAATTTTGTTCGCGTACATGACGGTGATGTAGATCATGCCGTCTGGCCCGGGGGCGGGATCGCGGGCGAACATCGGCGTGGGCACCTTCCACTCGGAGATCCGCCCTTCGATCTCCGGTCTTGCACCTGGCGTGATGCCGTAGTTCGAGCCGCCAGCCCAAGCCGATCCTGCGATTACCATGATGAGGCCCACGGTGACGCTGCCACGGACATAACGCATGATGTTCTCACACCTCTACAGCTTGAGGTTCTGGGGGCAAGAAACCGAAACATGAGGGTAACAGACGCATCCTTGGAGTGCAAGATCGGACACCAACGTTCATGCCTCCTGATCTCCCGGCGGGCGGCGGCGCCAAACGACAAAGCCGTCTTGGATGAGTCTCACCCAGTATGGCAACGCTTCGTGATTGCTCTTCGTATGTGCGCTATCAGCAGGCAAGATTCCTCACCGAACCTTTAGATGGAATCACGGACAGTCACAATGCAGAGCAAATGGACTACGAATGGGAATTACGGATGAGTTGCATAAAGAATCTGACGCAGTTCTCGTAGTTGTCAACTGAAATACGCTCATCGGTCCCATGAAATCGACGTGTATCACCAGGATCCATCCTTATTGGAACAAACCGGTATATATTGCCGCTTAGCTTTGCGTAATGTCTGGAGTCCGTCGCTCCGACAACAAGCCAGGGAGCGACTATGGCATCCGGAAAAATCTGCCGAATTGTCCGATGAAGATTTTCAAAGCTGGATGACTCCGGGACCGATACGGCAGACGGTTCACTCAGCACTTTCTTCACGGGTGTAATCTTGACCCGTGCATCTCCAATCGTCTTGCGGACATGATCGATCACACTCTGAACACTCTCGCCAGGAAGAATGCGAAAATTGATCACCGCCTTTGCCTTTGTCGGCAATACATTCTCTTTGACCCCACTCTCAAACATCGTCGCTGCCGTGGTGGTCCGGACCAGAGCGTTTGTCCAAGACGATGCCACAAGCTGGCGCTCGACCAGCCACCCAAAAAGCCAGAGGTTGGCAAATACCATCCTTTCGGGAAAGGGCATTTCTGGCCCCACATACTCGAACAGTTTTCCCGTTGCCCCTCTGATTTCTGCTGGGAACTGATTGCGCTCGAGATTATGTACGGCAGTACTGAGGATGCCAATCGCAGTATGCTTTGGGGGCATGGAGGAGTGCCCTCCTTTACTCTGCACTGCGAGCTCGACACTCACATAGCCCTTCTCGGCGATCCCTACCAGAGCAACGGGAGCGGAAACCCCCGGCAATATTCCGTGAGTGATGGCACCCCCCTCGTCGAGAATGTACTCTAATTCGACCCCTCTGGAACGCAAAAGGCTGGCAATCTTGGCAGCTCCCATTGCTCCCCCGACCTCTTCATCGTGGCCAAAGGCAAGGTACACTGTGCGAGAGGGATGGAATCCTTCTGTCAGCAGCATTTCTACGGCTTCAAGCATACCCAGAACGCTAACCTTATCATCCATGGCCCCTCTGCCCCAAATGTAGCCACTGGCGATACGCCCCCCAAAAGGGGGATGGGTCCAATTGTCTTCCGTGCCAGGTTCGACAGGTACGACGTCCATATGACCCATGAGGAGAATCGGCTTCGTACCCCCTGTTTGGCCTTTCCACGTATAGAGAAGACTGTACCCTCCCACAACTTCCTTAATGAGCGTGGAATGAACCTTGGGAAACCTCTGTTCGAGATATCGATGGAAGCTTGAGAATTCCTTGCCATCAAATTGTCCCGTATCCCCATATGAGATGGTCCTGAACTGGATAGCGTTTGACAGGTATTCGGCGATTTTTTCTCCATTAATCGCCACCCGCGGCTGCGGATCGACCTCTAGCTGCCGAGAAGTAAAGCGTAATGTCTTTATCAACACTACAGAGACGACGATCATCAATCCACCACATAAGACGAATAGCAGTCTTTTCAGGTACGATCTCATTTTTCAACCTTTTTTGACAGTGAAGTAATGACCACGAGGACTACTGTGAAGGATAATAGTGCAGCGACCAGCGATACTGCAACCAGTACGCTCCTACTTGCAAGATTCGTGGCTATTGAATGATGAAGCCGGCATAGCCGACCACGGAGGTGTAGTCTTTGATGACATCCCCCGACGCCGCGTAGCGATCGCATCGGGTCAAGTGTGGTCTTGGATCATTGTTGTCTTTGGATAACTTGTTGCCCCTACGTTGTAAAGATCTCTTGTCCCTCCACCCGAGCACAGAGGGCCTCGAGGGCCTTCTCGACCAATGCCCGCCGTAACTGCCTCTCTTTTGCTGGAGGCAAACTGGGATCGCCGAGCGGATACGGGATCCCATTGGCCGGGACGATACGATTCGCCCCGACCGTAGTCGCAATGGAGGTAATCGTACAAAGCTGCACGGTGGGAATCCCGGCTCGCTCCAGCTCTCGCGTGAGCACTGCCCCGCAGCGCGTGCCCGTCCCTCACGTGGAGACAAGGAGGACCGCATCGACCTGGGCTTCCTTGACCTCTTTCGCGATCCCCTCCCCCATCTGCTTGGCGCTCGCCAAGCTCGTGGCGAAGCCGGTCGTCGTGTAGAAGTAGTCGTAGAGCGTGCCGATGCGTTTTTCCCTCTCCAGCTCTCGGAGAACATCCACCGGGCAAAGCCGGTTCGGGTTCTGGGCCCCAAATGCCTTTTCGAAGCCGCCGCTTACGGGAGCAAACTCGCCCTGCGTGAGGGTATCTTTACCCGCGATCGGATACTTGGCGTAACGCGTGGCCCGAGCTGACTCGATCCGATCGGGGTTATCAGGCGGCACCAGTCCCCCCTCGACGACGATGGCGATGAGGGCCTTCGAAAGCTCTTCAACCGGCGGGGCCGGAGGAACCTTCTCGAATCTGGGCAGCCGCATCTCGGACCGGTAGGGCTCCCCTTTGATCTTTTTGAGAAGGAGATCCACCGCCCGCTCCGAGGCAAGATGCTCGGCGATGCGGTTCTTCTTCACACCTCTTGAGATGAGCCCCTCCTCCTCCGGGGTCCCCAGCTGCTCCCTAGCATGAAGCTTCAGAGCCAGCTTTACCATGTTTGTCATCGCCTCGCGCATCCCCTGGGCACTATTCGCCGTCTTGACGATATATGTGCTCCGCCGGAAGAGGTCCACCCCGGGATTCTCCTGGTACAGGCCGGTGACCGCAGGAATCCCAAGTTGTTCCTGTACCACGTGGCAGACCTTGCCGCAGGCCGGGCCGTAGCGGCCCGCGTTAAAGGCCGGACCGGCGACGAGGAGATCGGGCTGGTAGGATTCGATAAGGCGAAGAACCTCATGGGCCGCCTTTTCCATATCTTCAGCAAAGTAGTTATCGCCACAGATTACCGTTCCCTACAACCTGCCCCTGCTTTCCCAAGACCTCCTGAAGCACCGCTCCAGGCCCAATTGGGCCCTTTCCGGATTGAGGCGGAACGTGAGCCATCTCCTCCCCGCCAATCCCTCCGAAGAATTGATTCATGAAATGAACAATCCTCAGATTCTCCATTATGTTATACCTCCACTGTCGTGAGCCTCGTAAAGCCAACCTGGCTGGTTGCAGAGGGAATCATCATCACTGGTACCCTCAAAGCCCCCTGTGGCGGATCGTTCAGCCCTGCCAAGGCCTTACCACCTATCACCCGTTCCACCGCGGGAAGCTCAATCGACTCGTTGCTGTTCCCCGTGCTGACGAAGGCATCCGCCCGATCTGAGGAGGCATCAGAAAGAGGTGGAGCCGTCCCGTCCGGACCAGCCGGCTCATCCACCACAAGAACCGTCTTTACCCCTGCTTCTTCACACCGTTGGCAGTTGAGCATGAGATCAGTATCAGCGTGCCCTCCCCCTTCCTTCGTGATGATAACCCCATCGGCCCCCAGGATATCCTTGGCCAGCTTCGCGGCCATGACTGCCGATCGCTCCTTCTCATGAAGCGTCGGATGCTCGTTCATCACGATCACCCCGACAAAGCAGAGGTCTCGTTTGTGGCGGAGATAGAGCGTATGCATAATAGGGTTGTTCTGGTGGGTATATGTGACGTTCTTGAAGCAGGGGGGCATTTCGTAGTTGCCGCTGACGATGGCCCCGTCCATCAACTCGTTCGGATGAAGCAGCGTGGGTAACAGCTTCCTGGCGTTATCCCCGTATACAAATGGCTCACAAAGGTCGGCTTGCGATTGGAGCTGGTAGATATAGGCGATCCGTGGCAGACCTTTCATCCCTTCATCCAGGTCGGGCAGCGGGGGGAGGTCATAGATCTCGATGTGATCAGGCTGAAGATCCCTGCTCGCTTCGGCCAGATAGACTGCGGCCTTCAGCCCCGCCATCTTCATGGCGTTCGCACATTCCACACGCTCCAGCCCCTCGGCAAACTGAGGGATAAGAACAAGGTTACAGGTCCGGCCAAAGGGGACCAACTCTGCCGCAGGGCCGGTCATATCCAAAAGCGCCTCCGGGACCCCCGGGATTTGCCCGGTTTCCACCACCGTGACCCCTTTGAGCACATGACTCCGCCCCTCCCCCACCCGCTCAAGTTTGCCGATCATCCCCGGGAAGATCGCTCCAGGCCCCTCAACCTTGATCCGCGGCTCGATCACATCGAGAACGTGGATAACTCGTTCCCGTTCATTGGGACGGACAATCTCCAACTCCAGACTGCCGAGACGGCGATCGGCGAGGAGGAGTGCTGCGAGCTCCTTCTTGTTCACACAGAGGACGTGATCACTGATGCGGGTGGTGTCCGCGAACCGCATATCCCTGATGAGACATATTCCTAACTCCAGCTTCACCGCTTTGACCCCCTTCCCTGGTCTTCTTGCTGCAACCTTGCGTCTCCTGCTTCCGCCCCTCACACACCCACGTCCGTCACCTGCTCACGGATCTTCCTGAGGGGCTCAATAAGCTTAGGGACGTCGAGCACCATCTCCATCATTCCCACCTGCTGCTGATAGACCTCACGATTGACCTGCTCCTTCACCTCAGGTTCGAGGATGTGATACACGGGGAGTCCTAACTGGACCCCTCCCAGGGCACCGGCATAGCTTGGATCGCCCAGGGTCACCGTCTCGGCGATGAGCTTGACGCTCTCCGGGTCAGAAGCTCCCAAGACGACCACCAAGTCGCGCTTCTCGTTCCGCTCGGCAAGCTCCTTAATGCGCCCCTGGTTCTCCAAGTCCATGGCCCCGGCCGCCGTTCAAACGAAGCATTCAGTGGCGGCGTAGATGACATCGACACCAGCACCCGTCAGGCACTCACGTATGGCAGGGGCAGGAATGCCGTCTCGCTCTCCAATGACGATTGCCTTCTTTCCCCTCAGAACCATTCTATCGCCTCCTTTCCCAGTCAAACACACTTAAGCCGGATTCGGTTCGAGGAGGAAGGAGACCCCATCGGGCATCTCCGTCATCCTCCCCAGAAAGAGGCTTCCCTTGGCGAGAAACATGGCGCACCTCAGTTTTCTCGTCCGCAACCCATCTCGAGCCTGCCCGAGGAAGCAGATTGCCGATGCGATGTGACCCTGCGTGGGGGCATAGCCAGGCATCCCATGGCGTCGGACGAAAAGCTCCATCTCCTCCTGACCAATCTCCCCCCGGAGGGCAGCTAAGGCAGCAATCATCCGATAGTTGGTGTGGGGAACGTTGCCGCTTCCGGCCGGGACGGTAATCTCGGGGTTATGCATCTCGGTCGCGTACTTGGCCACATCGGTCAGCCGCCGCCCGAGCTTCTCCAACGGCTTCAGAACAAGAGCCTCGGTGAGGGCTTGCTGGGAAGTGCCTGTGCCAATATCGTGCATGCCTACAGCATCGGTCCTGATAATGGGGTTCCTCCTGTCATCGGTTCCCACAATGACGGCGACTCCCCCCAGCACATCTTCCAGAACCGGCATCTCTTTCTTGAGATGGGCTTTGAACTTCATCCCCAATTTGGGGAGTGAGCCCCCCGCCACCACTGCGACGTTCCTGAAGATCCCGGCCTGGACAAGGGCCCCCGCGAGGATCACCGCATGCATGGGGGAAGTACAGAAGGCCTTCACATCGGCCCCCGAGGCCTTGATGAGGCCGGCCATCTCCCCAATCGCCTTGCCTAGACTCCCCCCGCCCCGTTGGTAGCGGTCTCCGACCGCCTCTTCTGAACTTCCGATAATGTAATCGATCTCCTGGGGGGAAACGCTTGCTTCGTCAGCAAGCGGGCGAAGCAGGTGGCGAAGAGCGAGGACCCCCGTCGCCTTGCACGCCAGGTTCTCTAGGAGGATTGCGGCTGTCAGGGTTTCATCCTCCTCGTGATCCCTCAGTACACAACCAACGATCCTTTCCCCGACACGGAGGGAAATGGCTTCTTCCCGTCGGACCCTCGATTCAATCTCCGGGAGAGGTATCCCTCCTGTCAGGCTATTCACATCCTCTTGGGGCGAAAGTGGATGAGCCTGGAGTTTCTCACGCACCTCCTCCATGAACCCCTTTTCAAGATGCACCAGGTTGAACCGATCGGCCGCTTTCAGCAGGCCGTAGAACTGGTCCTCCGGCATGATCTCCCCATAGGGACCAGAGCGGGGTGCCTGGTGAAGCACGTGCGTATACCAGGGTTGTTGGAAGTTCCAGAGGTCGTCCGGGAGGAGGTTGCCGATAAAGGCTTGGGGGGGGGTACTCGACCGCCTCACCGTAGGTTCTCAAGTGTCGCTTCACTTCCACGAGCAACTTCGGGGCGTTCCGGATCTCTCGGAGGGGTTTCGATCCATAAGGGACCAGGTCAGGAACATGCGCGAGGATGCAGGCGACCCCTTTAATAACAGGAAATCGCATTGACTCCTCCTTCATGGCAAAGCCCGTTCCCGAGCCTCGCCCCGGCACGAATCGGCGAAGGTTGCAACCACAGAGTACCCTGCAAAAAGCAAACACCCGGGGGCAGAGACCGACCGGGCGTCTTCATCGAGTACCTCCCCACATTTCAATAGATTGGGGGGTATCGGCATATCCCCTTTTTTCGCTGCGTTCAAGCTATGCGGGACACGGGCGGCGTGTCAAGGGCTTTCTCCTCGGAAAAAACAAGACTGGGCCCTAGTCTATGATCAGGCCGGCATAGCCGACCACGGAGTTGTAGTCCTTGGTGACATCCCCGGACGTGGCGTAGCGAATCAGCTCGGCCCGGGTTCCACCCAGCGCCTTAGCAGCAATCAACATGGCGGTGGTCGGGTGAAAGCCGCACATGCTGATTCGCTCGCGGAGGACCGTGGTGTGCAGCCGTTCGGGGTCCAGATTCACGATGGCTTCGATGGCTATTCGATCTTTTCTCTCGGCCATCTCCTGCGAAACGTAATGGCTCATGTCGGTGCTGGCAATCAGGAGTACACGTTTCCCTGAAGCCTGGATCGCCCCCCCCATGGCCTCACCCACATCATGGCACACGCCATATTCATGGCTGAAAAGACAGATGGGGACAAATGGCACTTTAGGGAACAGGAGCTGAAGAAACGGTAGTTGGACTTCGATCGAGTGCTCTTTCCGATGGGCTCGATCATCCTCCTCCAGGACCCGGGATCGATCCAGGATGGCGCGAGCGAGCTCAGTATCGATCGCTTCCTCCCCCAGAGGCGTCTCCCAAGTCCCAGAGGTCATGACAGCCGCCCCGGCCCCCAGTCCGCTATGGTTGGGGCCAACAATGACACAGGCCTCGGGAGGGTGTACCCGGGCGTAGACTGCTCCGGCGACCCTGCCAGAGTAAAGGTAGCCGGCATGAGGGACCACGACCCCCACTCCCTCAACCAGTTCTTCCCCCGTCGGGAGTAGATCCTCCACCTCACGGCGGAGTGCTTTGGTCCCGCCCGGATAAAACATGCCTGCAACGGCTGCCTGCCTAATCATTCTTCACCTCGTTGACCGATGACCGTACACCGACGACAGATCACCGATGACCGCTGTCCGATGACAGATGCCCGATCCATGCTTGGTCGGTCATCGGACGTCGGTGGTCGGTCACCCAACAGTGGAGTGCCTCTGGAGAATCCATCTGGCTGCGGCTGTAAGGTCAGGAGCGATGTAATCTGGCTCAATCTCTCCCGACGCCAGGCTGAGCCGCCCCTTTCCGGTGAGGACAAGGATGGCCGGCATCCCCATCTCACGCGCGAGTTCGAAATCGATGTGCTGATCCCCGACCACATAGGAACGGTTCAAATCAAGCCCATGCTCCCTCGCGGCCCGCTCTACCAACCCCCCTTTTGGCTTTCGGCATTCGCATGCCTGCCGGTAGGGGGGAGCACCCTCTGGGTGATGGGGGCAGTAATATGTTCCACTCAGCGTTACCCCCTCACCTTTGAGAAGGGTATCAAGACTTCTTTGAATCTCCTCTAACATCGATTCTGTCAAAAACCCCCGGGCAACTCCCGACTGATTGCTCACTATCACCAGACGGAAGCCCTGCTCTTGAAGCAGTCGGAGCGCCTCCCCGACACCTGGAAGAAGGCGGAGCTCGGAGGGATGGGTGAGATACCCTGGGTCTTCGTTAATGGTCCCGTCCCGGTCCAGAAAGATCGCCGGTGAGCCTTTCACCTCGATCGAATCTTTAATGTACAACTTTATTTATTGCTCTATAACTATTTATAACTGAAGACGTTAATTGATCGACGGAAATGTTCGTCATACACCGGTGGTCAATGGGACATTCTCTGAGGAGGCAGGGGCTACACGGGACCGGGTGTCTCAGCAAGACGTGCTTTCCCACAGGGGACGTAGTTCTCGGGTCGGTGGGTCCAAAGATGGCGACGAGAGGAATACCGACAGCCGCCCCGATGTGCATTGCCCCAGTATCATTTGTTACATATACGGCGCAGCGTTTGAGGACAGCCGCCAGGAGTTGAATATTCGTTCGACCAGTGAGATCGATGATGCGCTCCCCATGACGGGCCAGGGTTCGAACATCCCTCGCCACCACTCCATCGGCCTGAGTCCCGGTCAGTAGTATCCTCACCCCCAGGCCTTCGATCAGGTGATCGGCAAGGGCCGCATACCGATCCGCCGGCCAACACTTGGCAGAGCCATAGGTGGAGCCCGGACTAAAGGCAACGAGGGATTCTTCCGAGCGCACTCCCTCCTCCCCCAGAAGAGCCTGTGCCCTCTCTTCTGCCCCACTGCTGAGGTATAGTATCGGCGGCTGCTGTCCCTCTCGCCAGCCGGATACCCTCAGGAGAGTCTGGTAATACTCCACGTGATGAAGCGCTCTCGTCGAATGATCCGGGAGCACCGCCTTGGTGAGGAGAAAGCCTCTTCCCTGGGTTTTATAGCCAACCCGGTGGGGGATTCGGGCCAGGGATGTGAGAAGAGCTGCCTCAAAAGCATTCTGAAGCAAGATGGCCACGTCAAACCGGTAGTTCCGAAGCTCGTGGGCCAGGCGCAGCAATCCGGACAATCCTGCATGACGGCCTTCCTGGTCGTAGAGGAGGATCTCGTCAATGTGCGGGCTCCCTTCAAAGACCCCTGCAACCCACGGCTTCACCAAAAGAGAGATCTTTGCAGTGGGAAACGTCTTCCGAATCCCGGCGATGGCGGGCGTGGTCATCACCGCGTCCCCGACCCAGTTCACACCCCGGATCAGAATACGGTGGACCTGAGCCGGATCAAGCACCTTTCGCTCGATGACCTTCATGGCTTTTACATGTAAATGTATCAGTAGTCAGCCAAGACCTCGCGGTCTTGCTAAGGAAACAAGGCATCCAAGCATTGCTTGAACTCCGGGTGCCCCACAGTGAGAACGAGTTTCACCCCTAGAGTAACGATGGGAAAGTGGGGGGACATTTTTTCGAGGCGAACGGCGTCCTTTTCAGTCGTCAGGGCAACCTTCGCCCCCACCTCCTCCATCCGCTGCGCGATTTCCAAAAGATCCGAGGAATCATACGGGTGATGATCTGGGAAGATCAGGTGAGGCTTGGGAAATATCCCGAGCGACCGGAGGGTCCGCTCAAAGGCCGGCGGGTTCGCAATCCCACAGAAGGCGATGACTTGCTCGCGGCGGAGGTCCTCCTCATCGACTGTCTCTCCGGTCTTCGTGTTGGTCAAGACGGTGGGGGTAAATGCCGCTTGAAGCACGGGCGTCGAACCAGCAGGGCGGACCACACGTGGAAATTCCAAAGGTTCTCCCCCGTCACCAGCGGCCGTCACCACTACGAGATCTGCCCGCTCTAGGGCCCGCACTGGCTCCCGCAAGAGCCCTCGAGGTAGAAGATAACCGTACCCGAAGGGATTTTCTTGGTCGAGGAGAAGGATATCGAGGTCTCGCTCGACCCGGAGATGCTGGAAGCCGTCGTCCAGCATGATGACTTGAGCCCCGAATTCGCGAATCGCCACCTGGCACCCCTCAACGCGATCCGCGGCCATGAGAATGGGAACCCCCGGAAGTTTCCGCGCCAAGAGCACCGCCTCATCTCCGACCTCCGGATAGCCCAGTCGAATCGTATCCCCCCCTGAAACAACTACCGTCTTCCCCTCTTTCCTCCCTCCGTAACCCCTCACCACCACTGCCGGCCGAAGTCCTCGGTACCTGGCTTCCTGTACGAGAAAGATGACAAACGGGGTCTTCCCAGTCCCCCCGGCTGTCAAATTTCCAATACTAATGATTCGAGCGGAAAGGCGCTCGCGCCTGAGGAGGCCCGTGCGGTAAAGGCCGAGGCGTCCTACCACACCGACGCCGTAGATCCAGGAAGCAACACGCAGAACACCCCGGACCGGCCGGCCCAAGGGACCGTGACCGGCGATCCAGCGAAGATATTGTCGGTACACGACCGGATTCACAGAAACCTTTCGACCAGGGTGACGGTTCGCTCTGCCGCCCCCCGGTTCCTGTCCAGCACCCGATAGGCAGCTTCCCCCATCTCGCGCGCAGCAGCGGTATCCCGAAAGAGTTCAACAACCCGCGCGACAAGCTCACGGGTGTCACGAACCTGGTGAGACATTCCTTCTCCCAGGAACGCTTCAGCCACCTCTGCAAAATTATCCATGTGGGGACCAAACAGAATGGGCCGCCGATATCTCGCGGGCTCGAGGATATTGTGCCCACCCACCGGGACCAGACTTCCCCCAACAAAGACCACCGTGGCGAGGGCATACAGGTGACCGAGTTCTCCCATCGTGTCGACCAGGATGACCGGCGGAAGCGCGGAACTATTTTCTGGGAGATGGGTCCGGCGGACAAAGGGAAAATCTGCCTCCCGGAGGAGCGTCTCCACTTCGGGAACCCGTTCCGGATGACGTGGCGCAAGCACCAGCACTGAATCGGGAACTTCGCTCCTGACCTGGCGAAAGGCTTGCAGGATAATACTTTCCTCCCCCCGGTGGGTACTCCCTGCGACCCAGACGGGTCGGCCGTCCATGAGACGTACAACCGCGTCAAGATGGGGAGGAAAGTGGCTATTTCCATCTTCGTCATCATACTTGATGTTCCCGGTCACGACGACTCGCTGAGGATCGGCTCCCAACGCTAAGATCCTTTCAGCATCGACCTCCCCTCGCATGCAGAAGAGGGAGATCTGATCCAAGACCCGGCGGAATAGCGGCTTGACGAACTGATAGCCCCGGAGGGATCGCTGCGAAATCCGACCATTGACCAGCAAGACCGGAACCTGTCGGTGGTGGCAGGTGTCAAGGAAGTTTGGCCAAATCTCCCCCTCCGTGAGCAGGACAAGCCGGGGAGCGACGGCCGTGAGGGCCCGGTTCACCGATCCGGGGAAGTCGAGGGGCCAGTAGATGAACGCTTCTGCTTGGGGAATCCGCTCCTCTGCCACCTTTCGCCCTGTCGGGGTGACGGTCGAAACAAGAATGGGAAGTCCGGGACGCCGCGCAAGGAGCCTTGAAACCAGAATGCTCCCTACGACCGCCTCCCCGACCGAGACCGAATGCAGCCAGAGGGGATGCTTTCCCTGAAGCCGGCCGGTGAGCGCCTCCGGGTATCGGCCAAGCCGCTCCGTGAGCCCGAGACCGAATGGACCGCTCCGACCCATGCGGCGGAGGTAGCGGGGTAGGTAGGGAAGCATGGCAAAGAAGAGTCCGATGCTGTACAGGATTCTCATCGGTTCAATCCGCTGTCATCGTCGGCTGTCACCATGGAAACTGCTTCTTCGTATCTCATTCAGATGGCTGACTGCCGCTGTTTAAAATAGGCATCCGCCACCGCCGTAATGTGGTGAAGGTGTTCTTCCAAGACGGCCCGCGCCTTTTCCACTTCGTCGGACCCGGCCTTGGGTGATACCAAGACCGGTTCTCCACAGACAAAGACCCCACGTGCAAAAGGATAGGGAATCAGAAACCGGTCCCAGCTGTGCAGGAACTTCCCCCGTGAAGCGGCAAAGGCAACGGGGATGATCGGCGTGCCGGCTAGACGGGCGAGCTCGATGGTCCCTGGCTTTACCTGTTCCCTGGGGCCGATGGGCCCGTCGGGTGTAATGGCCAGGTGAGACCCCTTCCGGGAGGCCCGAATCATGCCCAAAAGTGCCCAGGGACCGCCCCGGCGGGCCGATCCCCGAACCGAGTAAATGCCAAGGCGTTCTGCCACCCGACTGATATATTCCCCATCCGCGTGCCGACTGACCATAATGCTCCAGCGAACCTGGGGATTGCCAAAGGGCCCAAAGGGCATCATGAGGAGCCGGCCGTGCCAGAAGGCCACGAGGACTTGCTTCCCCTCCTCCTGAATGAGCCGGTCAAGGACCTCGCGCCCCACATAGGCAACCCGCAGGGACCGGAAAAGTCCACGCATCACAACTGCCGCCAGCCTGGTGAGCACACCTAGGACAACAGGATGCGTCCGGTACCGCTTCCAGCCTCGTCCCACCGCTAACCCCTGTCCTCCGTCTCTTGGAGCGTCTTCAGCACCTCTCGGGCGGCACGAAGAGAGGCCCCCTCCTCCCCTAGCCTTCCCCGAACTTCATTCAGTTCCTGACGAATCGCACCGAGGGCCTCGGGGCTGTGCAGCAGCTCCAGGGCGATTCTGGCGACCCGCTCTGGCGTAAAATCATTCTGGATGAGCTCGGGGACCACCCGCCTTCCTGCAACTAAGTTTACCATCCCGATGGAGGGAACATCCACCAAGAGCTTCCCGGCCCACCAGGTGAGCCGAGAGACCTGGTAGACAATAATCATCGGGGTTCCGAGGAGCCCTGCTTCGAGTGTTGCCGTCCCTGACGCGGTGATCAGCAAATCCGCCGCCCGCATGACCTGATAGGTCTGTCCGTACAGAGGCCGAATGAGGGAATTGCTCCCCTCGAGTAGCGTTTCCACGAGGTAGGGGGGAAGAGAATTGGCCACGGCGAGGAGAAACCGGATGTCGGGCTTTGCCTGGGCAATCTGGGCCACTGCCCTTTTGAGCACGGGAAGGTGGTGCATAATCTCCCCCTCCCGGCTCCCAGGAAGGAGGCCGACGATGAGTTCCAACTCCCCGCAGCCCAGTCGGCGGCGGGCTTCCTCTCTGGTGGGGACGTCCCGGAGCCGGTCCAGCATGGGGTGTCCGACAAAAGCGACGGGGACTCCCGCCTCACGATAGAGGGCTTCCTCAAACGGAAATATAACGACGACCTTCTCCACCAGCCTTTTCAGCGTCCGGACCCGTCCCCGGCGCCAGGCCCAGACTTGAGGGCTAATATAGTAGAGGATTGGAATCCCCATCCGCCGGGAGGACCGAGCGAGCCAAAAGTTGAAGTCGGGGAAGTCAATAAGGAGGAGAAGGTCGGGACGTTGGACCGCAAGGGCCCTCCGGAGCTTACGAAAAGCCCGTCCCAGCGCCGCAAGGCGAGAGAAGACCTCGGTGAGACCCACCGCGGCTAACTCCCCAGCATCGACCAGGAGATGGACGCCCGCCTCCCGCATCCGCTCCCCTCCCATTCCCACAAGGGTGACCTCGGGGTCTAGGCTGCAGAGGGCCCGTGTCAGGTCAGCTCCATGGAGATCCCCTGAGGCCTCGCCGGCAACGATGAAGATCTTCTTATTCATAGTCCAAGGTCCAACGTCCAAAGTCGAAAACCGCCTGGGGCTCCTCTATGTTTTTGACGACGTCGGACTTGGGACTTGGGACTTTGGACATCTGTTTATATCTTCGCGAGGATTTGGGAGGCGACCCGGAGGGCTTCCACCGCTTCCTCCCCCGAGACCTCTGGTCGCGTGCGCTCCCGAACGGAACTCAAGAAGCTCATCAGCTGCAGGCGGAGGGGTTCTTCCTTCTCTACGACCACCTCCTCCCGGACGATCTGTGGAGGCTGGGGCGGCTGGGACGCGAGGTCTGGCGGCAGGCGACGGAAGAGGGTAATCTCTTGACTAGCGTAGTCGAGAGAAATGTACGTGTCAGGTTGAAAGATGCGGATCTTGCGGAGGCGCTCAATACTCACCCGGCTGGCGGTCACGTTGGCCACACACCCTGAGGCGAATTCGAGCCGGGCGTTGGAAATGTCCACCCGATCGGTCAGGACGGGCACCCCGACGGCGTTCACTTGACTGACGGGAGACTTCACCAAACTTAGGATGATGTCGATGTCGTGGATCATGAGATCGAGAATCACGTCCACGTCGGTGCCACGCTGAGGGAAAGGGCTGAGGCGGTGACACTCGATGAACCCCGGTGTCTTGACAATCCGGTGAAGGGCCCGAACGGCCCCGTTGAAGCGCTCTACGTGACCCACCTGGAGAATCCGGCCGCGCCGCTTTGCCAGATCCGTCAGCTCTTCTGCCTCCTCTAAGGTCTGGGCCATGGGCTTCTCGACGAGGACGTCGACCCCTCGATCCAGACACTCACGGGCGATTTGGGCGTGCAGATGCGTGGGGACGGCAAGGCTGACGGCCTCAACGTGGCCAAAAAGCTCCCGATAATCCTGAAACACGGGAGCTTCTGCAACTCTCTTGACCTCCTGAAGCCTTGCGGGATCGATATCGGCGATTCCGGCCAGCTCGACCCCAGGAAGTTCGCGGTAGATCCGGGCGTGGTGTTGCCCCACATGCCCCACCCCGATGACACCCACCCGTGTTTTTCGTTCACCACCCATGGTTCACCGGCCACAGAAATTCGAATTTCGAAATTCGAAATTGGAAATACCTGGGGTCATCGCTCGTCAGTCGACACCCGATGACTAGTCCGCGACAACGGAAATGCCAGCCTCATCCGCGAGCGCAAGGGCTTCCTCGCGATCAAGGAGCAGGGTCCGTTTCGCTTCCACCGCGAGAGCCGTCCCTCCAACCTCCCGCAGGACTGCAAGGGTGGCAGGCCCCACTACTGGCACATCAAAACGAAAATCGTGATCCGGGCGGCAGACCTTGACAACGACCACGCCTCCCCTTCCGAGCTCCGCCCCCCGCCTTACTGCAGCGTCGGTCCCCTCAATGGCTTCCACGGCGAGAACCGTGCCATTCTTCACCACGACCGTCTGCCCGATCTTGGACTGGGCCACGGTTCGCGCAACCTCTTGGCCGAACCGGATGTCGTCCCACTCCCGCGCTGTCGGGGCTCTCCGGGTTAGCACCCCCGGCTCTACCAACACTTGAGTGAGAAACCGGGTACAGTCGAGCAGGGAAATCCCCTCCCGGTCGAGCTCCTGGGCGACCGCGTCCATGATGGTGTCTCCCCGGCGGTCCTTCATGCGAAAGAGGAGAAGGCTCCCCCGGACGTCGGGGCGAGCACGGGCGAACAGGTGGCTCATCCGAACCTTACCGACCATGATCGCCTCGGTCACCCCCTCGCGCTTGAATGCACGGATGAGCCCCCCCAATTGACCCACACCAATCCAGTGGATGCGGTCCGCCACCGCCTCCACGGCAGGGTCTGCCTCTTCCCGGATGGCGACGACTACCACCTCCCAGCCTAATCCCTTGGCCTCACGAGCGGCCATCATGGGGAGGGGCCCGGAACCAGCGATAATCCCGACCCGCTTCACTCGCAGAGCCTCAGCAAATTAGGGTCGGCAGTATTAGGGAGAGCAGTAAGAAGGGTGCTTTCCTGACGGGTGGCTGGCTGGTGGCTGCGTGTAACCTCATCGTGTGATCCCCCGCTGGGAGAATTTGATGAATTGCACGAGATACGTGACTTCGGGACAGTCGCGGACTTCCTCTTCCACTCGCGCCATGCCGTCTGAGGTGTTGAGACCAGACTGAAAGAGAAGGCGGTAGGCCCGCCGCAACTTTTGGAGGGTTTCCTTCGAGAAGTCGTGACGCTTCAGCCCCACGGAGTTGAGGCCATACAGCTCGGGGCGGTTTCCCTGGGCCTTGATGAAAGGAGGGATATCCTGATTGACAGCGGAGCAGCCCCCGACGAGCGCGTACTTGCCGATTCGGCAAAACTGATGTACGCCGCACAGGCCACCCACAATAGCGTAATCCTCGATGGTCACGTGGCCCCCCAGGGTAGCAGCGTTGGCAAGGATGACGTGGTCACCCAAAAAACAATCATGTGCGACGTGCGCATACGCCATAATGAACGTGTGATCGCCCACTACCGTCTTCCCGCCACCACTTGCCGTGCCCCGGTTAACTGTCGCGAACTCTCGGATGACCGTGTGATCACCAACAAAAAGATGGCTTTTCTCTCCGTGGAACTTGAGATCCTGTGGCTCCGTACCGAGAACCGCATGGGGAAAGATTCGGCACCCGCGACCGATCTCTGTCCATCCGTCTATGACCACGTGAGACCCAATGGTGGTTCCCTCACCGATGCACACCCGCTCCCCTATGACCGCCAAGGGGCCAATGGTCACACCCCCACCAAGCTGGGCTGTCGGGGCTACGATCGCCGTAGGATGAAGGCGAATCGATTCCCTCCCTCGAGTTACCGGACGACCGCGCCTCTTCTTCCCCGCCACCGTGCTCATTGGTCGGGCTCCACGCGCATCGCGACAAGGTCCGCTTCCACTACCAGTTGGCCATCCACGGTGGCAGAACCCCGCATCTTGCAGAATCGACCCTTGAGACTCACCATCTTGACCTCATACCGGACTTGGTCACCGGGATAGACCGGCCGCCGGAACTTGACCTTATCGATAGCCGCAAAATACATGTACTGAGGTGTGCCCCCCTGAAGCGCATCGATTGTCACGCTCCAGAGAACCCCTCCCGCCTGCGCCATTCCTTCGATGAGGAGGACTCCCGGCATGATAGGACGCCCGGGAAAGTGGCCAGCAAAAAAAGGCTCGTTGATAGTGACATTCTTGATTCCCGCGATGCGGTGGCCCTTCTCCACTTCCAAGATTCGATCCACCAGAAGAAATGGATGGCGGTGAGGAATGTGCTTTTGAATCTCGAGAATATCCATCCCACCGTCACCCATCGCCTCTACCCTGACTCTGTATGGTTCAGAGGTGCCCAGACCCTAAGGGGCCCGTATAACTGTGTCTTCTTATCATGAAGAAGCTTAAGAATCAAGGAAATAAGGGAGTGTATGGCCACGAAGATACGTCTTCGGATCGCCGAGATTCCTCGAGCCAGCTACTTCTTGCTGACGCTGGCATCATAGGCAGCGATCATCTCGTCGGTCAGATCGACCGTTTCGCTGCCGTACATGACCCCGCTTAACCGCTTCTCCATGATCAGGAGATAGCCCTTTTCCTTGCCGTAGGCCCGCACCACCACGGCAACCTCCTGAATTAATCGCTGTTGAAGATCTCGTTCGCGCTCGGTAAAAGAGCGACTGAGGTCCTCCACCGCCCGACGTAGGTCTCGCGTGCGATCCCGAATCTCCCGCTCCCGATCTTTCTTGGCGTCCTCAGTTAATGCATCACGTTGCTTCTGCAGATTCGCCTCCATCTGGCGAATCTCCTTTTCTTGGGCCTCGATCTCCCGCTGCTTCGCGTCCTTTTTTGCCTGTAGGTTTGCCAGGACTTCCTGCCCCCTCTTCGACCCTACCAAGACTCTCTGGAGGTCGACAAAACCGATCTTGACCGTTTGGGCCCTCACCGGGACCACCCCGGCTCCCACGAAAACGCCAGCCAGCACCAATCCCGTCAGTGCGTGTGGAAATCTTCGTCTCATGATGGTCCGTCTCCTCCTTTGCGGAAATCAGAAGGCCCGTCCCGCATTAAAATGGAAAAGGAAGTCCTCGTTCCCATTCTTGACCGTCGGATCGGGGTTGTATGCAAGATCAACCCGGACCGGGCCAAAGGGCGTTACCACGCCGACGCCAACCCCAAATGCATAAAACATGTCGAATTCGAAACTTTTGCCCTCGCGGAAGACATTCGCGGCATCAGCGAAGAGCGCCCCCGAGAGGTTTACGAATGTCTTGATAATGGGGAATTCCGCCTCGACGGTCAAGAGGGCAAACTTATTGCCCCCGATCCGGTCTCCGGTGCCGTCCAGAGCTCTGGGGCTCAGCTCCCGGAACTTACTTCCGCGAAAGGAACCGGACCCGCCGAGAAAGAACCGTTCCTGGAGGGGAACCTCGACCGTATCCCCAAAGGTTTTGACAAAGCCGCCTCGCCCCCGAATC
Organism: Candidatus Methylomirabilota bacterium; assembly: GCA_027293415.1. NCBI lineage: Bacteria > Methylomirabilota (SeqCode) > Candidatus Methylomirabilota bacterium. The sequence goes on along the minus strand of JAPUFX010000041.1, from coordinate 14,761 downwards.
ATTCCAAGGACCTCGAACTCTTTCCACAGGGGGTAGTGATATTGGGCGTTCAGAATGCCCTTGTAAAAGTCGGTATCCGCTCCCAGGAATCCACCCGCCACCTCACCGAGGAGGCCGGCCCGGTACCCCCGTGTCGGCCGGCCGGGATTGTCGAGAACGACTCGGTTCACCCCGAAGTTGAGGGAGCTGGTGTTTGTCGTTCCCTCTTCGTCTTTAATAGCTTGCGAAGCAGTGGGCGAGACGTCAGTGATCTTGACCCGCTCATATAGGTAACCGAGACTGGCCGAATTATACGTGAGAAATCGACGGCCGAATCTAATTTCGGCGCCCAACCGGTCCTCTTCAAAATCGTCGAAGTCGGAGATCCGGTCGAAGACAGCAAAGTGCATCGAGTATTCCGAATCCAGGAAGAAGGGATCATCCCAGGTGAAATTCAGCGCACTCGTCACGGTGCCTAACGTCGCGGAAATACGCATCCGCTTCCCGAGCCCGAAAATGTTATCCTCGCTCAAAAAGACGGACCCGAGGGCCCCCCCGGAGGTACTGAAGCCACCCCCGAGGCCGACCCGTCCGGTGGGTTTCTCCTTTACATCGATCGTGAGCACGAGCTGATCCGGGGCGGATCCGCGAGCTGTCTTGACCTCTACCGCTTCAAAGTACCCGAGTCCGCCGAGGGCCGCCCGCGCCTGCTGCAGGAGCTTGCCGTTATAGACATCCCCCTCGGCCAGCGGTACATACCTTCGGATCACTCTATCCCGAGTCTTCGTATTGCCGCGGATCTCGATCCGTTCCACGAACGTCTTGATCCCTTCGGTGACCTCGAGGGTCACGTCAACAATCGTCTCGTCCGGCCGCACCCGCGTGACCGGAACGATGTCCGCAAAAACGTACCCCAGTTCGGCATATTTCCCGGTCAGGAACGCCATGTCCTGTCGGAGGAAATCTCGACTAAAGAATTCTTGTTTGGGAAGTTTCAGGTCAGCCTGAAGTTCTTCTACGGTAAAGATCTTGCTCCCCTCTACCTGTACGTTCCCCACACGAAACCGGGAGCCCTCCGCGATTCGAATCACGATGTCCAAACGTTGGTCCTCGCTATCGACGTGAATCTCCGGTTCGGCCACCTTGACCTGCAGATACCCTTGATCGAGAGAAAATGCCTTGATCCGTGCTACATCTTGCTTGAGGTCCGACCGTTTGAGAACCCCGGGCTGAAGAAACGGAATGAAAAATCGTTCCTTCGTAGCCAAGATCTTGCGCAGCTTCCGGGCCGATAATCCCTCGTTTCCCACAAACGTGATGTCCCTCACGAAGAATTTGGGCCCCTGCTGGATTTCGAAGATGACATCCACCTCCGTATCGGAGACCTTTTCGAATCGCCCGACCACTTGGGCCGTATAAAACCCCTCTTCCTCGTACAGGCTTCGGATGTTGTCGGCATTCCGACTGACCGCCTGCGGATTGAAAACCGTTCCTTCCCCGAAGTCAATACGGTTTAGAATGTCGTCTTCATCGATGTCCCCGACTCCTTCGATCCGAATGGCCCGGACGGAGGGCTTCTCCTTGACGATATAGACGAGGCGCAACCCCCCCTCCAATTCTTCCGCCTCTACCTTAACGTCATCGAAGAATCCCATCTTGAACAGGCGTTCCACATCTCCACGGATTTTTGGGGGTGAGAAAGGATCCCCCACCCGGGTCTGAATACGTTGCCGGATTGCACCCGACTCGACCTGCCGATTCCCCCGAATGTCGATCTCTTTGATCAGAGGTGTTTGCTGGCCCCAAGCAATGGTGGGACATCTCAGGGCAAGGAAAAAGACAGGACCCAAAATCAAGATAGTCCGCAGGGTGCGCACCACCTTTGGGCTACCTTTCCTGTCGAACAGAAATGAGTATGCAGGATCAAAAAGGCGTTACATAAACAGCCCTAGAATATGACACTTAGAGACCAGAAAGTAAACAAAAAAAAGGGCCCTTTCGGGCCCTTTGGTGGTAACGTGGCCAATCAGCTGGTTTGACCGATGGGAAGCGTCTGGTCCGGGGTGCCATGAAGCTCGGTTACCTCCTCCGCCTCGAGCTGGTCGACCCCGGCCTTGACACGAACGGTACTTCCTTCGGAAAAGGTTCCTCGAAGCATCTCTTCAGCCAGCAGGTCCTCCACATGGCGCTGGATGGCCCGGCGCAAAGGTCTCGCCCCGAATTGGGGATCATACCCTTTGTTGACTAGAAACTCCTTGGCATCATCAGAGACCTTCAAGGTCATCTGCTTTTCCCCCAGCTGGGACTGGAGTCGCTGGAGCATCAGGTCGACGATCTCCCCCAAGTGCTCTCTCGTCAGGGCGTGAAAGACGATCACCTCATCAACCCGATTCATAAACTCAGGGTTGAAGGCTTTTTTCAATTCGCCGAGCACTATCTCCTTCATCTTTCCGTACGTGTGCTCCTCACCCCCCTTGGTGAAGCCCATGGGAGCATGGACGCCGATCTGCCGTGCCCCAATATTGCTGGTCATGATCAAGATCGTGTTCTTAAAGTCCACCTGGCGACCATAGCTGTCGGTCAACTGGCCATCCTCTAAGATTTGGAGGAGGAGATTGAAGACCTCGGGGTGCGCCTTTTCGATCTCGTCGAGGAGGATGACTGAGAATGGGCGACGCCGCACCTTTTCGGTAAGCTGGCCGCTATCGTCATAGCCGATGTAGCCCGGTGGTGCCCCAATGAGCCGGGAGATGGAAAATCGCTCCATGTACTCTGACATATCGACGCGGACGATGGCATCGTCGGTTCCAAAAAGGAACTCCGCCAAGGCCTTTGCCAGTTCCGTTTTTCCGACGCCCGTCGGGCCCAGGAAGATGAACGATCCCACTGGTCGCCGGGGATTCTTGATGCCGGATCGAGATCGCCGAATCGCCCGCGTCACCGCCCGGATCGCCTCCTCCTGCCCCACCACGCGTTTGCCCAGCTCTTCTTCCATCCGGAGAAGCTTTTGAGATTCTGCCTCTTCGATCTGGTAGAGAGGAATGCCCGTCCATTTGGAAACGATGTAGGCAATGTCCTCATTGGTCACAACGATCTTTTCATTCGACCGAAATTCTTTCCATTTATTCCTTTTGTCCTCAAGTTCTGATCGTAGTTTTCGCTCTGTATCTCTGAGGCGAGCAGCCACCTCAAAAGCCTGCGTCCGTATGGCATCCTCCTTTTGTTGCCTCAGGCTCTCGACTTCGTTCTCCATACCCCGGAGGTCGTCGGGAAGCATAAGCGACTTCAAGCGGGCCCGGGAGCCTGCTTCGTCCATGACATCGATAGCCTTATCCGGCAGGAAACGGTCCGCGATATACCGCTGCGAGAGCCGCACTGCTGCTGATACCGCCTCTTCGGTGATGATGGCAGAGTGGTGCGTCTCGTATCGATCCTTAATCTCTCGAAGGATCTGGATGGTTTCGTCCACACTGGGCTGCCCCACAAAGATCGTTTGGAACCGTCGTTCCAGGGCCCGATCCTTTTCCACATGCTTACGGTACTCGTCCATGGTGGTAGCCCCAATCACCTGGATTTCTCCTCGGGCTAATGCGGGTTTTAGCATGTTGGAGGCATCGATGGCGCCCTCGGCTGCGCCGGCTCCCACGAGAGTATGCAGCTCGTCAATGAACAGGATGACATTTCTTGCTTGTTGGATCTCCTTGATGACCGCCTTGAGCCGCTCCTCAAACTGACCCCGATATTTGGTGCCCGCTACCATCCCGGGGAGGTCGAGTTGGATCACGTGCTTCCGGAGCAAGGTTTCGGGGACATCGGAGGCGACGATTTGCTGAGCCAATCCCTCGACGATGGCCGTCTTGCCAACCCCGGCCTCGCCGATGAGAACCGGGTTATTCTTCGTCCGCCGAGACAGGATTTGAACCACCCGTTCAATCTCTGCATGGCGACCGATCACCGGATCCAGCTTCCCCTGACGTGCCATACCGGTCAGGTCCAATCCAAACTCGTCAAGAGCGGGCGTCCGCGGGGTGCCCGTCCCCTTGTCGGCTTGCTCGCCTAACATTTCTTGCGCCTGAGCTTTGGCTGCCGGGATCGTCACGCCAACGTCCCGCAGCACCAACGAAGCGATCCCCTCTCCTTCGCGGATGAGCCCCAGGAGGAGATGCTCCGTACCGATATAGTTGTGCCCCATGGATCGGGCTTCGGAGATGGCGTATTCGAGGACCTTCTTGGCCTGGGGGGTGAAGGGGATCTCACCCGCAGGGCTCACGTCGGAGCCCACAGAGACAATCTTTTCCACCTCGCTCTTCAGCGTCGCGAGGGTCACGTTGAGCTTCTTGAGGATCGCCACGGCCAGGCCATCCCCCTCCCGGGCGAGGCCGAGGAGGAGGTGTTCCGTCCCCACAAAGTTATGGCCGAGACGGATCGCCTCTTCTCGAGCCAGGATGATTACCTTCCGTGCCCGTTCCGTAAACCGCTCAAACATGATTGACCCCTTTGTGAGTAGTATAGCAGGTTTCTTTACCCAGACCAAGGAAGATTATTCAGCTCCTGTACGCGTAACTGCCACTTCCCCGAGCTGACCATCCGCCATCCGAAGCAGACGGTCTGTCCTCCGCGCAAACCACTCATTATGGGTCACCAGAACCACCGTGAGGCCCTGTTCCTGATTGAGTTCCCGAAGCAGGTCAAAAATCGCCTCACCCGTCTTCGAGTCCAGATTCCCGGTGGGTTCATCGGCAAGAAGCACATCGGGGGAGAGCGCGAGCGCCCTCGCAATGGCAACTCGTTGCTGCTCACCACCGGAGAGTTCGCCTGGCCGGTGTGCCAATCTCTCGGCCAGTCCCACCCGCTGGAGGATACCTTTCGCTGCCTCCTGGGCTCTCACCAAGGGTTGCCGGCCGATTAGGGCCGGCATCATGGTATTCTCTAAGGCCGTGAACTCCGGCAAGAGGTGGTGGAACTGAAAGACGAAGCCCACCGTCTGGTTCCGGAACTCCGCCAGTTCCCCTTCGGGCAACCGGGAGATCTCGACACCCTCATAGTATACCTCACCCGCCGTGGGCCGGTCCAGCCCTCCCAGGATATGAAGGAGCGTACTCTTTCCCACCCCTGACGGGCCCGCGATGGCGAGGAATTCCCCCCGTCGGACCGAGAGATTCACCCCCTTCAGGATGTGGAGCTCCTCGGCCCCCATCCGAAAGGACTTACGAAGATCTCGGACCTGGAGGAATTCACTCATATCTGAGTGCCTCCACCGGGTTCAGCCGTGAGGCCTGCCAAGATGGATACAGGGTGGCCAGAAAACTAATCACGAGGGCCACAATCACCACCGCCACCACATCCGGGGTGTTCACCTGATGGGGTAGTTTATCCAGAAAATACACGTCTCGAGGGAAGGCGTTAATTCCAAAGACGCGTTCGACGAACCTGACGATCCCGTCCAGATTGGCGGTGACGACCAACCCCCCCAGCAGGCCGAGGAACGTGCCCACCGCCCCGATGACAATCCCTTCGATCATGAAGATCTTCATGATGCCGGCTGCCCTGGCACCCATCGATTTCAGGACGGCGATCTCCCTGGTTTTCTCCATCACCACCATGGTCAGCGTGCTCACAATTCCAAAGGCCGCCACGAGGACGATCATCACCAGGATGATAAACATCACCGTTTTCTCGAGTTTCAATGCCGAGAAAAGGCTCTTGTTCATTTCCATCCACGTCTTCGTAAAGAAGGGGAATCCTAACTCTTCCTGGAGATGGCCAGCCACTTGCGGGGCTCGGTAAATATCGTCGAGCTTAATCCCGACCCCGGTTACCGCATCACCCATCCGAAAGAAAGCTTGGGCGGCCGGGATGGGGATATAGGCTAATCCCGCATCATACTCGTACATTCCCGCCTCGAAGACCCCGACCAGCGTAAACTGCTTGACGCGGGGGGCCATCCCCAGAGGAGATACCCCACCCCCGACAGGGGAGACGACATTGACCGGATCCCCCAGCTTCACCCCCAAACCGGCTGCCAAGGCCTTGCCAAGGATGATCCCCTCGGACACTTGTCTGAGGGCATCTAGGCTCCCCTCTTTCATGTTCCGTTCCAGGTCGGTGACCCGCTTCTCCTGTTCGGGATCGACCCCCCGAAGCACTGCTCCCATCACCCCGAAACGAGAGGTGAGCATGACCTGGTGCAGGGTAAAGGGTGCTACACCCACTGCATGCGGGATTTGCGCGACCCGAGGGATGAGCCGATCGACATCGGCTATCCCTTTCTCGCCGAACCGGAGAAGGACCACGTGCGCATTGGTTCCGAGGATCTTGTCCCGGAGATCTCTTTCAAAGCCGCTCATAACCGAGATGACGACGATCAGGGCCATAACACCCAGCGCTATCCCGCCACTCGAGATCAGCGTGATGAGCGAGATAAGCGCCTGCCGCCGCTTCGATTTCAGGTACCTCAACCCGATAAAGAATTCATACGACATCGCTACTCCCAGGGGGGCCAATACCCTCTCCTTTGGGGCGGAGCTGCGGAAACAGAATGACATCTCGGATAGAGGGCGAGTCGGTGAAGAGCATGACCAGACGGTCTATCCCAATCCCTTCCCCGGCAGCCGGCGGCATCCCATACTCCAAAGCCCGCACAAAATCCTCGTCCATCCGGTGCGCTTCCTCATCCCCTCGTTCTCTTTCCTGGAGCTGTTCTTGAAAGCGCCGGCGTTGCTCCTGGGGGTCATTCAGCTCGGTATAGGCGTTCACGAGTTCCATCCCGGCCACAAAGAGCTCGAACCGTTCCGCAAGGCGAGGATCGTCCGGTTTCTGCTTGGCCAGCGGGGAAAGCTCGAGAGGAAAGTCCACGAGGAACGTCGGCTGAATGAGGTGGGGCTCGACCAGGTGCGCCATCAACTCGTCGAGCAGCTTCCCCCACCCCCACTCCGCCTTGACCTGAATACCTCGATGCCCGGCCACGGCTCGAACCCTCTCAATATCTCCCAGGTCTTCCTCCTGAACTCCGCCTACCTTCCTCAGGGCTTCCGCAACCGCCAAGCGGGGCCAGGGGGGGGACAAATTGATCCGCTCTCCTTGGTAGGTCAACTGCTCGGTTCCGAGGATCGTCCGACAGAGATGAGGCACCATTTCTTCCGTCAGGGCCATCAGATCGCGGTAATCGGCATAGGCCTGGTAAAATTCCAGCATCGTAAACTCGGGATTATGCCGGGTATCGACCCCTTCGTTTCGGAAATTGCGATTAATTTCGTACACGCGGTCCAGCCCGCCCACCAGAAGCCGCTTCAAGTACAGCTCAGGAGCAATTCTCAAATACAAGTCGATGCCTAACGCATTGTGGTAGGTCTTGAATGGCCGAGCTGCCGCACCCCCCGCCACGCCTTGCATCATGGGAGTTTCAACCTCCAGAAACCCTCGCTGGTCAAAAAAGTCGCGAATTTCACGAATAATCTGGGACCGACGGGTAAAGATCATCGCTGCCTCAGGGTTTGCCACAAGGTCGAGATATCGCTGGCGGTACCGGGTTTCGACGTCGACGAGCCCATGCCACTTTTCCGGCAACGGCCACAGGGACTTGGTCAAGATACGAAACCCTTGGACCCATACGGAAAGTTCGCCGGTTTGGGTGCGAAAGAGGTGACCCGTGACCCCCAGCAAGTCGCCGATATCTGTCAGCTTGAGGAGCTGGTACGTCTCCGCCCCTAACACGTCCTTGCGGAGGTAAATCTGAATCTGGCCGGACCGATCTCGGAGATGGGCAAAGGTGGCCTTGCCGTGGTCGCGCAAGCTCATCACCCGACCGGCGAGGCTCACCGAAACCGGCTCCGTCTCTAAAACAGTGGCCGGTGTCTCTCGATAGCGCTGCTGGAGCTCACCCGCCAGCGCATTGACCTCCCACCGAGAGCCGTACGGGTCGATCCCGATTCGCCGGAGCTCCTCGAGCTTTCGCCGCCGTTCCCGAATCAGTTGATTGATCTCCTCCACTCCCGTCCCCTTTATTTTCCTGATAGTATCTGATCGATCTTAAAGGAGAATATTCACATCTGTCAAGATGAGGCGCGGCGAGCGGCATGAAAGAGATAGGCGTCCACCAACTGGTCGATTCCTCCATTCAGCACCGCTTCCACATTGCCGGTCTCCACCCCTGTTCGATGGTCCTTGACCAGCTGATACGGCGCGAGGACATAGGACCGGATCTGAGAACCCCACGCGATCTCTTTCTTTTCACCGGCCAGGGCCTGCATTTCCTTCTCTCGCTTCTCCCGGAAATGCTCGTAGAGCCGGGATCGGAGCACTTTCATGGCGAGGGCCCTATTCTTGTGCTGGGAACGCTCGTTCTGGCAGGAGACCACCGTCCCGGTCGGGACGTGGGTAATGCGAACGGCCGAGTCGGTCACATTCACATGCTGCCCACCATGACCGCTCGCCCGGAATGTATCGATCCTCAAGTCCTTCTCATTGATGTCGACCTCTACCTCTTCAACCTCTGGTAGCACGGCGACCGAGGCAAAGGAGGTGTGCCGGCGGCGACTGGCATCAAAGGGGGAAATCCGGACCAATCGATGCACCCCGACCTCTGCCTTGAGGTATCCATAGGCATAGGCACCGACTACGGAAACGACCGCCCCCTTGATCCCCGCCTCCTCCCCCGGCTGCAGATCGAGGACCTGCGTCTTGAATCCTTTCCCCTCGCACCAGCGAAGGTACATCCGAAGAAGCATCTGCGCCCAATCCTGAGACTCGGTTCCACCAGCCCCCGGATTGATCGAGAGAATGGCATTGCCCCGATCGTGGGGCTCCGAGAGGGCAACACGAATTTCCAGATCGCCGATCCGTTGCTCTAACGTTTTGACCGTCCGGTCGACCTCCCGCAGCGTCTCTTCGTCCTCAGCCTCCCGGGCCAGTTCGAGGAGTGTCCGCTGGTCCTCTATCTCGGTACGGAAGGCAGCGTGGAGCGTAAGTTGTTCCTTCAGATTTCCGAGCTCCTTCAGCACACGTTGGGCTCGATCGGACTCCTTCCAGAAGTCAGGGTGCTGGGCGGCTTGCTCTAGCTGTCCGGTCCGCTTTGCCTTCTCCGGCAGGTCAAAGATAGCCCCCAAGGTTTCCTAATTTCGCCCCCAGGGCCTCGAGCCTTTTTCCGAGATCTGTTGTCATGGTTTCCCTCCTTCGCTGCGCCCTCTCCTTCCCCTCGTGGCCAGGAGCAAAACGCTGATCAAACTACACGCCCAGGCAAACAGATCACCGTACCTGGTGTAGAAGGTTTTGGCCGTTCCGGGAGTGACCGTCCCGGAAAGCACGGCCTCGACAAAAAGATCTGACTGCTGCAAGATCCGGCCGGTCGGCGCAATCAGAGCAGAGATCCCCGTATTCGCAGCCCGGACGAGATAGACCCTGTTCTCCACCGCCCGCAGGGTCGCCATACTCAGGTGCTGATATGGCGCAGCAGAGTCGCCGAACCAGGCGTCATTCGTGATATTCACCAAGAAGTTGGCGCCATTGAGGACATACCGCCGGACCTGATCGGGAAAAATAGCTTCAAAGCAGATCAGAACCCCGAATTGCCCCAGGGGAGTTTCGAAGACCGTGACGTCCTGTCCCGCCTTGAAATTCCCGATCCCTGTGGCCATTTTCTCCACGAAAAAGAGGAGTGATTGCAAAGGGACGTATTCGCCAAAGGGGACCAGATGGATTTTATCATATTTTTGCACAATCTTCCCCCTTGGAGAGATGAGAAAGGCGCTGTTGTACAGACGGGGCGACGGGCCACGGGTCCGATCCGGGCTCCCCACAAGGAGATAAGACCTGACCTCCTCGGCCACCTTGAGCACCTGCTGACGCAAGGACCCTCTCTCGCGGAGGAAAAAGGGGACGGCCGTCTCGGGCCAGACGATGAGATCGGCCTCCTTGTCGGCCTCCCGGCTGAGACGCCGATAGATGTCGACAGTCCGCTTCTGGAATCCGAGGTCCCACTTGACCCCTTGTTCAATATTCCCCTGGACGACCGAGACCCGGATCTCTCTCCGCCGCGTTTCGGCCGACACCATTCGTCCCATCCCGAACAGAACTACCCCGAGAAGGAGAACGCCCACACCTCCCACGGGGAGCAACACGGGCCGCCATCCCCGTCGAAAGAGGAGGCAGCCTAGTGCCATGCCGGCATTGGTGAGAACAAGGAGAAAAGAGATCCCATAGACACCGGTGATGGATGCGATCTGGATAACCGAGAGGTATTGGTATTGGGAATACCCCAACAGATTCCAGGGAAACCCGGTGAGGAGGAAGGTTCGCACGTATTCCAGACCCACCCAGAGGGCGGGCACCCCTACGAGATAGGCGAGAGTACCCCTGGCCGATAACCGAGTCACTCCGTACGCAAAAACGCCTACGTAGAGGGCAAGGTACAGCGAAAGGGCTATGAGGAGCAGAAAGCCGAGGGGAAGGGGGAGCCCCCCGTATGTGGTCATCGTGTGAACCACCCACGGGATACTCAGGAGGTAGCAGACCAGCCCGGCGATGATCCCAAGGTAAGTTCCCTGGAGAGCAGGCACCCCGTCCAACCCAACCAAGAGCGGGACAAGGGCTCCAAAGGCGAAAGGTGCCAGATTGAAACTGGGAAAACTGAGGGCGAGAAGAACGCCGCTCAGCACCGCCAGTCCTCCCCGCCACACCATCGAACCCGACAGCAGGGTGCCTTTCACCTTACGTATCAATCCTCTCGGGCCCCGACATTTTCCCTCCCCCAGGTAGGCAAATATCTAGCGTCACCCAGGCACCCCGTCCCCATACCCGCTGATCTCCGGCTGCGGGTTCTCTAGATCCATCCCATTCGGACCCAGAGATAAAAGACCGGGATGGCAAAGAGGAGGCTGTCAATCCTATCCAGCATCCCCCCGTGACCGGGAATGAGGCGACCTGTATCCTTCACCTGGAGGGCCCGTTTGATGAAGGACTCTGCCAGATCTCCTATCTGTCCTACAGCGCCGATCACCCCCCCGAAGAGGAGACTCGGAAGGGGGCCCAACGACATTCCCAAAGCCCTGGCCAATATCCAGGCCGTACCCATGCTTGCGATCAGCCCGGCCACACTCCCTTCTACAGACTTGTGAGGGCTCACCCGCGGGGCCAAGGGATGGCGCCCCAGCGTGGACCCAGCGTAATAAGCCCCTGTATCTCCAACCCACACAATGCCGCACGCAAGAAGGATGTACTGCACCCCGCCTGGCATTCCGCGCAACGCCACCGCGAGGCTCAGCGGACCCGCGACATACAGCATGCCCAGAAAGCGGAGAGCCGCCCGTCGCAGGTTCGCCTCCATTTCCCCCGCCTCTATAACGGACAGGGAAAGCTGCAGCAGTAGAAGAAACGTCACGCCTATACTGAGCCACTCCAACCCACCCCCGTACGTGGCCCCGACCAAACCCAGTCCTCCCAAAAGGGGAAGGATCCGCCAGACCCCGCGAAGAGGATCCACCAACCTGATGAACTCCCACAACCCAAATCCTGCACCCCCCATCATCAGCAGGGCAAAGCCCGCCTCTCCTCCGTAGACCACGACGAGGAAAAAGAGGGGAATGAGGATCAGCGCGCTCAGGAGTCTTCTGCCGTGCACGACCAAATCCTCTTACGAGACGTCTTCGCCAACCGGGGGTACGGGAACCTATCGAGCGTACAGGGAAAGGGAGAAGAGAAAGGACACCAGATGGAAAGATGACGAGCAGTCTTCAAGAGCCACGCCTGGCCGACGCGGGAAGCCTGTCAGAACTCAAGAATCTCCTTCTCCTTGTTGGCCAAGGCCATCTCGATCTCCTTGATGTACTTGTCGGTCAGTTTCTGGACCGAGTCGGTCGCCTTCTTCAAGTCATCCTCGGAGATCTGTTTCTGTTTCTCGAGGGACTTGAGTTTTTCGTTGGCGTCGCGACGGATATTCCGGATCGCGACCCGTCCCTCTTCCGTCATTCGCCGGACGATTCGGACCAACTCCTTCCGCCGCTCCTCGGTCAGGAGAGGAATAGTAATTCGGATTATCCGACCATCGTTCGCGGGGGTGATCCCTAGATCGGACTTCAGAATCGCCTTTTCGATGGCTGGAACCAAGCTTTGATCCCAGGGCTGAATGGTGATGAGCCGAGTTTCTGGAGTGGCCACAGTCGCCACCTGCTGCAGCGGGGTCGGGGTCCCATAATAATCGACGGTAATTCCTTGTACTAAGGCCGTGGAGGCTCGCCCAGTGCGAACTCCCAAGAATTCCCGCACCGTGGCCTCCACCCCTTTTCTCATTGACGCCTCTGCCCGGTTCAGGACATCGTTCGTCATGACCTATCGCCCCTTGACGATGGTCCCCACCTTCTCGCCCAATACCAATCCCTTCAAGCGTCCCTGCTCGTGCAGATTGAACACCACGATGGGAAAGCGATTGTCCATACACAAGGAGATGGCAGTCGAATCCATCACCTTGAGCTCCCGGCTGAGGACCTCGATATAGCTCAGCTCATCGAACTTCTGCGCTGAGGCGTCTTTCAAAGGATCCGCGGTGTACACTCCATCCACCTTGGTCGCCTTAAAGACCACCTCCGCCCCAATCTCGATGGCTCTCAGGGCCGCGGCGGTGTCCGTCGAGAAGTACGGGTTGCCAGTCCCGCCGACAAAGATCACCACGCGACCTTTCTCCAGGTGCCGAATCGCCCGACGGCGGATGAAAAGTTCCGCGACTTCCCGGACCTCGATAGCCGACTGCACCCGCGTGTGGACCCCGCGCCTCTCCAAGGCATCTTGGAGGGCCAGACCGTTCAGGACCGTCGCCAGCATCCCCATATAGTCGGCGGTCGCCCGATCCATCCCGGAAGCGGTGGCCTTCAATCCGCGGAAGATGTTGCCACCCCCCACCACCACGCCGATCTGAACCCCGAGGTCGTGTACTTCCCCTATTTCTCCGGCGACGAAGCGGATCACATCTGGGCTGATCCCATACTTCAGATCTCCCCCTAATGCCTCACCGCTCACCTTTAGTACGATCCGACTGTACTTGAGCTCCATATCTCCAACCGGTGACTGCGTCACTTGGTTCACAGTTCACGGTTCACGGTTAAGCCCGGATACCCCAACTGTGAACTGTCAACAGTGAACCGTGGACCCTCCGAAGGTCAAGACGTATTCGACGTGTCCCCGACCTGATACCGGGAGAGGCGGCGCACCACGATATTTTCTCCAATGGTGCTGATCGCTTCCTTGATGACCTGTTCAACCGTCCGATCCTGGTCCTTCACAAACGATTGATCCATCAGACAGGTCTCGAGAAAAAATTTCTCCAGCCGCCCCTGGACGATGCGCTCGATCACGTTGGATGGCTTCCCGCTTCCCTCTGTCTGGACTCGCAAGATCCGCCGCTCCTCTTCGAGGACCGCTTCGGGGACCTCCTCCCGCCGCAGGTAGAGCGGATTCATGGCCGCCACATGCATCGCTAGATCCTTGGCCAAGGCCTGAAATTGCTCGTTCCTGGCCACGAAATCGCTTTCGCAGTTCAACTCTAAGAGAACCCCGATCCGGCCACCCGGATGTATGTAAGACACAATCAATCCCTCGGCCGCAGTCCGATCTGCCTTCCGTGCTGCCCGCGCAATTCCTCGCTCCCGGAGGATGGATACTGCTCGATCGATATCCCCCTGGGCGTCTGCCAACGCCGACTTGCACTCCATGATCCCGGCCCCGGTTGCCAGTCGGAGCTCTTTGACTTGTGTGGCAGCAATCTCTGTCATCGTTCCGTCATCCCCATCTGGTTTTCGAGATCCTCTGCTCCCCTCTGACGTGTCACCCTCAACCATCGACGTCCTGCAGTGCTTCTGCCTTTTCCACCTCGGCCACGGGTAGCACATCTTCCACCGTCTCACCCGCCGCCTCGACCTCCTCAGCCATCTCCTGTTCCAGTGCCCTGTCGAGCGGCCCCCGCCCCTCCAGAACCGCATCGGCCAACCGAGACGTGATCAATTTCAATGCCCGGATGGCGTCATCATTTCCCGGGATAGGATAATCAATCTCATCCGGATCGCAGTTCGTGTCCACCAAGGCCACTACCGGGATGCCAAGGCGTCGCGCCTCCCGGACGGCGATCCGCTCCCGCCGCGTATCGACGACCGCAACCGCCCCCGGTAACCGATCCATGTCCTTGATCCCCCCCAGTGCCCGGTTCAACTTTTCGATCTCGCGGCCGAGGTGGATGGCCTCCTTTTTGGGCAGTTTCTCGAAAGTGCCATCCGTTTGCATCTGCTCTAGCTGCTTAAGTCTGTTGATGCTCTTACGAATGGTCTGGAAGTTGGTCAAGGTTCCCCCGAGCCAGCGATGGTTCACGTAAAACGTGCCACTCCGCTCGGCCTCCTCCCTGATGCTTTCCGCCGCCTGGCGTTTGGTGCCGACAAAGAGGACGGATTCTCCCTGCTGAGATACGTCCTTGAGGAATTGGTATGCCTCTTCAAACTTTTGCATGGTCTTTTGGAGATCAATGATGTAAATGCCATTCCGCTCTCCAAAAAGATACCGCCTCATCTTTGGGTTCCAGCGCTTGGTCTGGTGTCCGAAGTGAACCCCCGCCTCCAAAAGCTCTTTCATGGTAATAGCCGCCATATTCGTCTCCTCTGCTTTGGTTTAACCTCCGCCCTCTTCACCTCTTCCAGGCCCTTTGCCTATAGCAAACACCGACCGGAAGATCCGAGGGCGTGTGAATTTGCCACCTCGACACAGATTCATTCATATCACATTGTGAGCGCCCCTGACAAGCCGACAACAG
>JAPUFX010000040.1 GCA_027293415.1 Candidatus Methylomirabilota bacterium | reverse complement strand
CGGCCCCTTTTGTTAATTGCCCGCTTCATGATTTCGACGGCTCTTTCTTCGCCAATCTCTTTCCGTAACTCAGCAAAGATGTGATAATACATCAAGGCGCGGTTTTTGAAGGAAGCATAGAGCTGCTTCCGGAGATCCTGTCCAGCCATTTCCCCTTCCTCCTTTTGCTGATTAATCGAATGCAAATATGCCGCTATTCTAATGGGATGCGCCCTAAGAATCCAGAGCGTCCTATCAAGTCGCTGGTTGACTCAAGGTCGTTCCCCGGGGTAGGTTTGTCGCAAAAAGCGACGGCGCGGATAGCGCATGGACGCGGGGGAGGAAGTGATGAACGAGCTGACGCTTGACAAGCTAGTACGACGGCTGGACCAGGTGGAGCGTGACAATCGGTGCCTGAGATTGACCGGAGCTCTCGCACTAGCCGTGATCGCCGGTATGGTGCTGATGGGGCAAGCCACACCTCGCAAGGTGCCAAAAATGGTCGAGGCGGAGAAGTTTGTCGTGCGGGATACGGACGGAAAGAGTCTTGCGGAGTTGGGTTCGATACAGGGCTCCTCATTTCTCCACCTCACCGATAGGAGTGGCAGCGGCAGCGTGTCCATAAGTGTGGTCGCTGACGGGCCAAAGAGACTGCAACTGTGGGACAAGCATGGGCCCAGGGCTGAAATGATCGTGCAGACCGATGGCGAATCGGGGCTGCGCATTATGGACAAGAAGGGGGTGTATCGGATTTCGCTGGACGTGTAGTCCGACGGTCTGCCAATCATGCGCGTGGCCGACAAGAAAAGCAAGACGCGCGCCAAGCTGCTCCTTGCCGCGAACGATACTCCTGCCCTCAGCTTCTATGAACGCGACAAGGGCCGCAAATTCATTGCCGGGATGGGAGTGGCAAAAGACGGTTCTGTGATGCTAATGATTGCAGAGAGGGATCAAAAAAGCAGTGCCGAACTGAGAGTGCCGCGTGGTGGCCTCCCTCACCTGCGCTTCATCGGCAAGGATAGAAAGATACTCTGGAGCACACCCAAACTCGGTCGATTATCCAAACCGCGGTAATGAACTTTCCACAGACGTAGTCTACTCACTCTTGCCAAAGTCACAGCACGACACTTGGATTTTTGTCTGAAGCTAGGATGGGGTGCCGAAGGGGGAAGTCAAGAGGGTTTGAAATGCGTCGAAGTGCTCAACGATCTTGGGGAGCAGGTCCAACCATGATCCTCCGGTCTCCTCAGCAATTTTGAGGCCGACCGCGTACCAGCCTGGCTCGTCTTGCTCCTGCTCACACCACTCGACCTCGACGTTCAAAGAAACGGCTTCCTCTGTCACACCGGGGTATTTCAAGGAAAGGGTCAGAACGATTCCCGGGGAAAACTCCTCGGAGGCTCGCACCCGCAGCCCGCCCTTGCTGAATTCCGTTAAGCTGACGGGAACGGGAGAGTACCCCTCCCTGTGCAGTGTCACCGAGACGCCCAGTAGATCTAGATGATTCAGGTGGTACCGTTCCTCCTGCCGCCAGTCTAAAGGAGCGAGACCGCCGTAGGCCTTGGCCCCCGATGCGAGGAGAGCGACAACAACCGCGACCTGTTCCTTAATCCGTTCCAGCTCCGTGAGGTCGGCCTTGGCCTTTTTCTGGTCGGGCGACAATCGGGAGTCCTCGGACTCGGTGCGCAGGGCGAGAAACTTTGAGGTCGCCTCCAGATCTCCCTTCTCGGCGAGGTATTGCTCTGCTTCTGACTCAAACACCTCGATCTTGGTCATATCACCATCGGAGAGGGCCCCTTGGTAGTCGGCCACGAGGGCAGAGGCGGATTGCTCCACCCAGCGGTGGACCATCTTATCCTTCATGGATAACTGTTCGATGATCTGGTAGACCTTGCGGAGCGCCTCGCGCGCCTGTTCAACTAAATCCTGCCGGGCAGGGTGGAGGATAGCCTTCAGTTCTTGTTCCTTGTGGGTGACTTTCGTGCGAAAGGTTTGAAGCACCTCTCTTGTCTCATGGACGAGGCGCTCCTGTTGCTCTTTGATCTTGGCCGTGGCCCCGGCCGCAGAGAGTCCCTCCTCGGTAATGACCGAGCGCGCCCCTGCAATGAACTGCTCAAAGAGCTGGAGGCTCTGTCGGCCCAATGTTCTGATGTCGTCCACGGATACTGCCTCCGTCAGGGCCTAATGTCCTGAGAGTCGAGGGTTGCCATGCCTATGCCAAGCTGTCGTGGTTGGGAACCCTTGGGGAAGGTATCGAACCGGGTCGAGTCTTTCGTTGACTGGGTGTCCTCCATCGGAATACGCGTGTCACGTTACAGCCCTCCGCGTCCTGGCCTGGCGACGATGAAAAGGAGGCGCTGGTCGCGTTGGGGATTATTTTTTGCTCCTTCTCCGAGGCGGCGCAGGAGCATCCGGAGCTGGTCCGGAAGTACCTCGGGTCGGTTGTGCCGTACACCGACAACTTCTTCGCGACGCTGAACTCCGCCGTCTTCACTGATGGCTCCTTTTGTTACATCCCGAAGGGCGTGCGCTGCCCGATGGACCTGTCGAGCTACTTCCGCATCTACGCCGAGCGCAAGGGCATGATCAGCACGGTCGAGGGTCGCATCCGGAATCGGTATGCGGACCGTTTGGTCTCTCCCGAAGAGATCCACGCGGATCCCACCCGCTTCATCCTGTGCCTGAGTTTCTTGGACATCAAACACCTCATCGATATCGATCCACTGCCTGGCGGGCTATACATCTATTCCTCGAGCGAGGCCTACGAAGAGGAGCAGGTGATCGATCAGCGCCGGCTGCACAACTGGCTCGAGCGGTTTGGTTTTGAGCATGTCGGCTTCGAGAGGAGCGAGGGCCTCCACGCCTCTGGCCATGCGAGCTGCGTCGATCTTCTCGGGATCGTGCGAGGCATTGCCCCCCACACCCTGGTCCCGATTCACTCGAAGACTCCCGAGCTGTACGCTGAGCACCTCGCGGGGACCGGGATTCAGGTCATCGTGCCGCAGGCAGGTGTGCCCATCCCGATATGAACTTTTCCAAGCCGGCATTCTAA
>JAPUFX010000039.1 GCA_027293415.1 Candidatus Methylomirabilota bacterium | reverse complement strand
GTGGCGTACGCGTAATAGCCAAAGCCCACACCCATCGCGATCAGGGTAAAGACAATGGGGAAACCGAGAAGGATGAGGAAGATAAAGGACACCATCATCAGCATGGCGACTTGTGGATCGGTCATGTCGCCTCTCCCTCGGCCGTGCCGCCCTGCTGAGCCGCCATCCTCGTGTCTTCTTCCCGCTTTCTCTCCCGGATGAGCGTTTCCATTTCCTCCACATCGTGCAGTCGCTTTGGCCACTCGCCGGTCCTCAGGCACTGGATGCACCGAATAGACTCCGCGATCCCCTGAAGAAGCAAGAAGAACGCAGAGACGGGAAGGATGATTTTCAAGGGATATATCTTGACCCCCGCGGGGCTATTGATACTGGCTTCCCTCCACCCGACGGACTCGGCCGCGTAATCGTACCCGGCGTAGACCAGCGCCAGCATGCCGGGGAAGAAGAACAGGAAATATAGGACAAGCTCGACCCCCGCCTGGACGCGGGGAGGCCAGAGCCGATAGAAGACGTCCCCGCGCACATGGCCATCCCGCGAAAGCGTGTACGCCCCGGCCATCATGAAGAGCGCCCCGTACATGATGTAGCTAACGTCGAACGCCCAGGCGGTGGGATCCCTAAGCGCGTAGCGAACGAACACTTCGTAGCTTATCGCAAAGGTCAGGACCAGGATGCACCAGGCGAAGGCATGCCCTATCCACATACTTAATTTATTGATAAAGAACACCACCCGGTCCATACTGGCGCCCCCCTACTCGATATGGCCTCTACCCACCATAATACAGGTGGGGCGGCGCTGTTGAGCGCCGCCCCACACCACCATCAGACACCCTTCTCGGCCAACTGCGGGCTCGCCTGTTAGAATCCAAGCTGGCCGGGGAAGTAATGGTCATAGGCCAGCTTGTAGTCGCACTGGTTCAGGAGGTAGTAGTAGGCGGTCCGCTTCGCGAAGGCCTTTTGGGACGCCACCACCTTCTTGAAAAAGGGATCCTCCTTTTCCAGCTGCTCGAGGATGATGTCCCACGCCTTGAGCTGGGCGGCCATGACCGACGCCGGCGTCCGGTAGATGTTGACACCTGCCCTATTCTTCAGCCACAAGAGATCCGCTGAGTAGCGGTCAATCCCCTTCCAGAAGTTATCCGAGCTCGCCGCCTCGGCCGCATATTTCAGGATCGCCTGGTGTTCCTTTGAGAGCTTCTTGAACGTGTCCTTGTTGAAGATGATCTCGAAGAACTCTGCAGCCTGGTGGTAACTCCCCAACATGTAGTGTTTGCTGACGTCATGGGCGCCGAAGCTCTTATCCGAGGTCGGATTGTTGAATTCGAAGGCCTCGATCACGCCCCGCTCCAGCGCCGGGACGATCTCGCCGCCGGGAAGCTGGGTCACCTTGACGCCCATCTCCTGAAACAGATTGGCCGCCAGACCCACGGTGCGGTACTTGAGGCCCTTCAAATCCCTGGCATCCTTAATCGGCGCTCCGAACCAGCCGAGTGGCTGGGTCGGCATCGGCATGCAGAAGAACCCGACGGTATTGATTCCCAGTCGCTCGATCAGTTCGTCATAGAGTTGCTGGCCGCCGCCGTAGTGAATCCAGGCGAGTCCGAGGTGCGCATCCTGGCCAAAGACGGGGCCCGTGCCGAAGAGCGAGGCCACCTTGCTCTTGCCGTACCAATACACGCTCACCTGGTGCCCGCCGTCGAGCACCCCTTTGTGGACGGCGTCCTGGACGCGAAACGCCTTGACCACTGCGCCGGAGACCAAATAGTCGATCTTGAGGCTGCCGCCCGACATTGCGTTAACGCGCTTGACGTAGTCTACGGCGTACTCGTTGAAGATGTCCTTCGCACCCCAGGCGCCCTGCATCTTCAACACGACCGGCCTGGCCCGCGCCACCATCGGGAAACCCAATGTTGCCACGCCGGCCGCAGTGGTGGCCACGGCCGCTTTCTTCAGAAAGGTGCGCCGTGATACCTCTGGGCGGGTGCCATCTGTGGGGAGTCCTACGGTATCGCTCATGAGTACTCCTCCTTTCGGTTATATGGTGAGATGTGTTGCCAGGCGGGGGGCAACGATTGTGTGGGCGTACCCTATAAGAGCGAACGCTCATTTGTCAAGGCTTTTGGGGCCGCGCCCGGGCGTCCGGGCCTACTCCCTATAACCCCGAAAGCGCGTCATTTATTCGTTCCCGACACCCCGTGAAGCCGGCTCCATGTCGAGGATCTTGGGCCATGCGGATCGACAAATAGTTGAAACGACAGTTGCGGTGGCGTATGATGCCGCCCTACAAATTGTTGAAATCTGATATCCTATCTTTAAAAACGGTCAAAGGCATCACGAGTCTCTTACTGCCCTCGGTCGTCGGTTTTAGCGGTCATCGGCTTCAGCGGTCATCGGTCATCGGTCGTTATTACGCGGAGGGGAATCGTTATGGCGCAGACAATCAGTTTTATCGGACTCGGAATCATGGGAAAACCCATGGCCCGGAATCTCCTCAAGGGGGGGCACGCTCTCACTGTCTATAACCGCTCACAACCGGCCATGGAGGAGCTGAAACGTGAGGGGGCCACCCTGGGGTCGTCGCCCAAGGACGTGGCGGCACGCTCTGAGGTGGTCATCACGATGCTGCCGAACTCGCCCGATGTGGAGGCGGTCGTGCTCGGGGCGAACGGCGTCCTGGAAGGGGCCAAGGCAGGGACGATCCTGGTCGATATGAGCACGATTTCTCCCCTCGTCTCTCAGCAGATCTACGGCGAGGCGAAAAAAAAGGGCGTCAAGGCCCTGGATGCTCCGGTAAGCGGGGGGGAAAATGGAGCCATCGAGGGAATCCTCTCCATCATGGCCGGGGGGGATCAAGAGGTCTTTGAGGCGGTCGTCCCCATCTTCCGGGCGATGGGAAAGACGATCACCTACATGGGACCAGCCGGAGCAGGCGGGTTTACGAAGCTGGCCAATCAGGTGATCGTGGCCATCAACCTCACCGCCATCGGTGAGGCCCTAACGCTCGGGGCGAAGGCTGGCCTGGACCTAGAACGTCTGATCCAGGCCTTGAGCGGCGGAATGGCGGGTAGCCGGTGTTTGGAGATGAAGGGGCCGCAGATGATCAAGGGGAACTTCCAGCCCGGATTCAAAACTGACCTCCATTACAAGGACCTGGGACTGATCATGGAGGCCGCCCGGGCCTTACAGGTTCCGCTCCCGACGACATCGATCGTCCAGGAACTTTTCTCGGCCCTCCGCGTGAAGGGCCGGGGAGGCCTGGACCACTCGGCCGTCATCACGCTGCTGGAGGAGCTTGCCGGCGTGCACGCCCACACGCAGAGCTAAGCGCTGCCGGGCACCATGCCTCAGGCCAGGATGGCCCGGAGCGCCTCCTCTAACGTGGGATGGCGGAATTTGTAGCCTGCTTGCTGAATCCGTTGAGGCACGATCCGCTGGCTCGTGTAGAGCAGATCGGCGAATTCACTGAGGAGCAGTTTGAGGACGAAGACCGGAGCAGGAAGGAACGCGGGGCGGGGGTAGCCATCACCGACGCAACCGGACCCAACCAGCCTGGTTGCTCTACAGGGTGCAGGAGGTTAGGTGGGCACGCTCGGTGCGGGAATTTGTGGTGCCGAGAGGGGGAGTCGAACCCCCACGGGCCGAAGGCCCAACAGATTTTGAGTCTGTCGCGTCTTCCTGTTCCGCCATCCCGGCATCGGTGTCAATGAAAGAAACGAAAGAAGGGAAGCCTCGCGACTCCCCTTCTGGACGTCGGATCATGAAAAAGTGCCAGTGTGCTCAGTTACTTCACGGCCTTCTTGAGTTCGGCCCCCGGCCGGAACCGGACCACCCGTGCAGCAGGAATCTTAATGGGCCTGCCGGTCTGGGGATTCCGGCCCGTCCGCGCCTTCCGCCGTCCTATGGCAAAGCTTCCGAATCCAACCAGGGTGACCTTCTTACCTTTCTTCAATGAATCCTTGATACCCTTGAGGGCACTGTCCAACGCCGCCTCGGCGGCCCGTTTGGTCACCTTAGCGTCCTTGGCCATCCGGCTAACCATATCCGCTTTCGTCATCTGCTGCCCTCCTAATCATGGGTTAAAAGATACAGAGGTCCTCTCCTGTGTGGCGGTGCCCGGCGTATATCAGAACCTGCGGGGCGTTGTCAATGGAAATCCGCGCCCAGCGCAGGTGCCGAGCACCACCGAGAAAAACTCCTGACCCCCATCTATCCGCGGGGCTTTTGGACCTTGCCCCGGTAGGGTTCTGACAGGTATCGCTCGGCCGTCTCCTGTGCCAGCCCCCCTGCCTCGATCTCCTGGGCGCGGTGATAAGCCTCCACCGCCTTCTCTCGATCCTCCAGCAGATCATAGACCATCCCGGTCCGGGTATGTGCCCAGGCCGTGATCCAGGCATACTTGACATTTTGCGTCTCAATCGCCTGCCGGAAAAAGCTGAGGGCCTGCTCGTACGCACCGGCATCCATGGCGATCTTGCCCCGAAGCTGAAGATATCTGGGGGTGACTTCCGAAGGAAAGTGAGGGCGTTCTTGCTTTATCGCTCTCCGGATCGCTTCCGCTACGGCGAGCGCCTGTGGGGTCTGCTGGGTCTCGGAGTAGAGAAAGGAGAGCAGAAAAAGGAATTCTGGATTTCCCGGATATTGGTTTGCCAAGACCTCCGCATAGGGAAGTGCATCTTCAAACCGCTTCTCCCAGCCACTCAGAATCCGGACGAGGGCCACCATCGCCGGCACCTTCGCCACGGTCCCCTCGCGTGCCACCCGCTTGAGCCGCTCGAGGCCATGGTCCCGACCCTCTCCGGAGGGAAGCACGAGAGAGACGAGCGGCTTGAGCAGTGCCGGGACTCGGGTGATGGCATAGTCGTAAAGCCCCAACATCCACAAGGCATCAACCCGGTGCGGGGCCACCTCGAGTGTACGCGTGAGGTGATGATGGCTTTCGCGAATCCCGTGATACGCGGCAAAATAGTTCTTCCGCACCCGATCCACGGCCGCCTTCACCCCCCGGATAATCCCCAGGGTCAGGAGCAGATCCGGGCTGTCAGGTGTCTCGGCCAAGAGGGACTCCCCCTGGACCAGCACCGGCTCCATCCGATCGAGAAAATGATCAAGGATTTCTTCCACCTCCTCTTCTTCTCGCTCCTCCTGAAAGGCCTCGTCCATCTCCATCACACCATCCAGAAAGGGGTAGAGCAGATCACCGCCAGGAAGACCCTTGAGGTGCGAGAAGGCATTTCGGGCCTCAGCGTAATCGAGGTTCGCCATGTGATCGGTACCGGTGAGGATCTGCCGGGTTGTCTCTGACGTGAGCTCGAACGCCCCCCAACCCTTTACGGGGTACAGCACCATGAACAAGGAGAGCCCCAGGACGATTCGCCTCATGATGTCCCTTCCCACTCGGCTAACGCCTGCCGCCACGCCGCCACCATGGCAGGATCGATGTCGACCAGGAGGACTTGCTGAAGACGTTCCGCGGGAAACTGCCGGACGGCGTCAATCATGCTCTTGGCTGCTGCCTCGTGATCGACGCCGCCGACCCCCGTCCCCATGCCTGGCAGAGCGATAGTGGCAAAACATTTTGCCTCCGCCAGGCGCAGGGCGGCTGTCGTCGCCTTCCCCACGTTCTCGACCGCGATTCGCATCGCCGGTCGTTCCATGGTCGGGGCATGAATGATTCCCCGGAACCGGGTCTTCCCGCCACTCGTGAGAATCGCCTCCCCAACGGGAGTGGGTCCCCGCGCGACCGCCTCCTCCTCTACTTCTCTTCCAGCCACTCGCTTGATCGCACCAGCCACGCCGCCCCCCATCCGCCCCTGGCTATTGGCGGCATTGACGATTGCGTCAACCGCCGCCTCGAGGATCGAGCCCTGCTGGATTGCAATCTGCAGCTTCACCACAGCCTCTGAATTGACCCAAATAGAAGTCAATGATAATGATAAGGTATGTCCAGTGCCCTCCCAAAAGGAAATCCGGCATGAGGGTGACCGTGCTCGGATCGGGTACCGCGGTTCCCTGCTCCGAGCGGGCGTCGCCCGGCCTCCTCGTGGAGGTGGCCGATGAGTATCTCCTATTAGACGGTGGCACTGGCACCTTGCACCAATTGGTTCGAGCGGGGGTGAGGCTCGATGCGGTGGATCGGGTGCTCTACACCCACTACCACCCGGATCACGTGGGGGACTTCCCCCACCTCCTTTTTGCGCTTCGGAGTCCCGAGATCGGCCGGCAGCGCCCTCTCTGGGTTGGTGGGCCGCGTGGGCTTCGGCGCCACTACCACCTCCTGGGAGAACTCTACGGCCCCTGGGTGGCTAATCTTCCCTTCGAACTGGAACTCCAAGAGCTGAAGGAGGAGACGATTGACTTTGGCTCGTGGCGCCTGACGACTCGGTCCGTCCCCCACACCGATGTCAGCCTCGCCTATCGGATCGACGCCCAACATGGCTCCTTTGTTTGCTCGGGGGACACGGATTACTCTGAGGCCCTGATCGAGTTGGCTCGGGGTGTCGATTTGCTCATCCTTGAATGCGCCTTTCCGGAGGAGCAAAAGGTCACCGGACACCTTACGCCAAGCCTGGCTGGCGAGATGGCAGCCCGGGCCGGTGCAAAATTGCTCGTCTTGACCCACTTCTATCCCTCGTGTCGGGGAAAGGATTTGCTGACCCCCTGTCGGAAGGAATTCCCCGGGGAAATCCTTCTCGCCGAGGATCTGATGCAGCTCACCGTGGGTGGCTGAAGGATGCGATGACTGTGCGGGAACGCTTGATTCTTGCGCTCGATCTTCCCTCGTGGCAAGCGGCCGAGGGGATGGTCGAACGACTCCGGGGACGGATCCACGTCTTCAAGGTCGGGCTACAGCTTTTCACCGCGGATGGGCCCCGGGTGATTGCGGGGATTCACGAGCGGGGAGGCAGGGTCTTCCTGGACCTCAAGTTCCACGACATTCCCCAGACGGTGGCAGCCGCGGCGGCGAACGCCGTAGATTTGGGGGTTTTCATGCTAGACGTTCACGTTTCCGGGGGATCAGAGATGATGCGGGCGGCGGCAGAAGCGGTGGCCGAAAAGGCCGAGTCCTTACGGATCGAGCGCCCTCGCCTCCTCGGCGTGACCGTCCTGACTAGTCTAGCTCAGGCAGATCTCCAGACGCTGGGGATCGGGCGGGTGGTCGAGGAGCAAGTCCTTTCCCTCGCCGGCCAGGCCAAGGATGCAGGCCTCGACGGGGTGGTCGCCTCCCCCAGGGAGGCAGAGGTAATCCGGCGGAACCTTGGCCCGGGCCTTCTCCTCGTGACCCCGGGTATCCGAGCGGCAGCGGCCGAAACTGATGACCAGCGCCGCATCGCCACCGCCCGGGATGCCCTGCAGGCCGGTGCGGACTACATCGTGGTCGGTCGTCCGATCCTCAGGGCACCGGACCCAGTCGCGGCGGTTGAGCAACTCGTGGCAAAAATGGAGAGTTTTAACGTGCAGTGAGCTCCAAGAGAGGTGACCATGGCCTACGAACACCTTCAAGTCCAGACCTCCGAAGGGATTACTACGATCACCATCAACAGGCCCCAGGCTTTGAACGTTTTGGCCGCAGCCACCATGCAGGAACTGGAGCAGGCCTTTCTCGGGGCCCGCGACGACCCCGCAGTGGGGGTGGTGATCCTGACAGGGGCCGGGGAGAAGGCTTTCATCGCCGGGGGTGACATTCGGGAGGTCCTTGCCGGCCTCGCGGAAGGGGCCGCCTCCGCTCGAGACCAGTTCGCCCGGAAGGGACAGAAGTTAGTCACCCTCATCGAGCGGCTGGGCAAGCCGGTCATCGCCGCGGTGAACGGGTTTGCTTTGGGTGGCGGTTCTGAGATCGTTCAGGCCTGTCACCTGGCCATCGCCGCCGACACCGCGAAATTTGGCCAACCCGAGATCAACATCGGTTTCAATCCCTGCTGGGGAGCCACACAGCGCCTCCCCCGCCAGGTGGGACGCAAGCACGCGATGGCGCTCATTCTCACAGGAGAAATGATCGACGCGCAGGATGCATACCGGATTGGCCTCGTGAATAAGGTCGTCCCATCAAATGAGCTGATGCCCGAGGCAGAGAAGCTCGCTCGCCTGCTCTTGACCAAATCCCCGACCGTCCTCCAGCTGTGTCTCGAGGCCGTGATCCATGGAGTGGAAATGCCTCTGGCCGATGGACTTGAACACGAGGCAAGCCTATTTGCCATGGCTGTCGTAACCGGTGACGCACTAGAAGGAATCCAAGCTTTCATTGACAAGCGTAAACCCGTTTTCAAGGGACGCTAAAATCGCAATCACCAGTCGGCTGTCAGCAACTTAGGCTGGGACGCGAGGAGGCTGGGAGGCTAGGAGGTCCAAAAGGCAACGCAGCAGGTTCCGACTCTTTGAGCGTCCGAGCGTATTAGCTTTCCAGCATCCAAGCAGGCTATCAGACATGGAGCTGTTCGAGCAGCCCAAGAAAAGTGACCGAAAGAGGAAAGCACCCCTCGCGGATCGGATACGGCCTCGAACCGTCGAAGAGTTCGTGGGACAGACCCACCTGTTGGGAGAGGGGCGGGTCTTGCGCCTCGCCCTCGACAGCGGTGAGGTTCCGTCTATGATTCTCTGGGGACCGCCGGGTACGGGAAAGACCACACTCGCGTATCTGATCGCCGAGCGAACACGGGCCGCCTTCGTCCCCTTCTCCGCCGTCACCGCCGGGATCCGGGAGATCCGGGAGGTGATCAAACAGGCGCAGTGGCATGAACAGCAGCAAGGACAGCGGACCATCCTCTTCATCGACGAAATCCACCGATTCAACAAGGCGCAGCAGGATGCCTTTCTCCCCCATGTGGAGAAAGGGGTCATCACCCTCGTCGGGGCCACCACGGAAAATCCATCCTTTGAGGTCATCGCTCCACTCCTCTCTCGCGTCAAGGTCTTTCGCCTCGACCCCCTTTCCGAAGCCGACCTGTCCGTGATCATACAGCGAGCCCTCGAGGATCCGGAAAGGGGCCTCGGCCTCCAAAAGCCCCATCTCTACCCGGAGGCCCTTCCCCATCTGCTCCGCCTGGCGTCGGGCGACGCCCGAATTGCCCTCAATACGCTGGAGCTCGCCACACAGATCGCGCCCCGGCGCCCCGACGGGACGCGTGAAATCACCCTGACCATCCTCGAGGAGGCAGCCCAGCGCCGAAGCCTGCTCTACGACAAGGCGGGAGACGAACACTATGCCATCACCTCCGCCCTCCACAAAAGCCTGAGGGACAGCGACCCCGACGCAGCCCTCTATTGGTTGGCTCGGATGCTCACCGCAGGCGAAGACCCTCTCTACATCGCCCGGCGACTCATTCGCATCGCCTCGGAGGATATCGGCACCGCCGACCCGGCCGCCCTCTCGGTGGCGGTCGCGGCCAAGGAGGCATACCACATGCTGGGAAGTCCCGAGGGCGAGCTCGCCCTGGCTCAGTGCGCCTGTTACCTCGCCACTGCGCCCAAGTCGAACGCCGTCTATCGCGCCTTCGAAAAGGCTCGCACGGATGTGGAAGAGGGACCCGTTCCACCGGTGCCGCTCCATCTCCGCAACGCGCCGACTCCCCTCATGAAAGGTCTGGGCTTTGGGGTGGGTTACCGGTACGCGCACGACCACCCCGATGCCCTTGTGGACCAAGAACACCTGCCTCCGGAGCTGAAAGGCCGCACGTACTACGAGCCCTCGGATCGGGGATACGAAGCCGAGATACGCCAGCGGCTGGCGGCGTGGCGCCGGCGGCTCACGCAGCAAGACCCTGAGGGACAAGCCGAACCCGAGCGCTGAGGCTCCCGAGTCAAGAATGCGGCTAGGGTAGCAAGGCTCTCACCGCCTCAGAAACATCGGGCGCAGCCATGACCGCGGAGATGACCGCGACCCCGTCTGCCCCTGCGGTAAGGACCTCCTGCCGGTTTGTCCGGTTGATGCCTCCGATGGCGAGAATGGGAAGATGGATATGAGACCGAACCTGCTTCAGGATTTCGAGGCCCAGCGAAGCACCAGAGGATGCCTTAGACGGCGTAAAGAAGATCGGCCCCAAGAGGATAAAATCGGCCCCCCCCTCCTGAGCCTCCGCTGCCTCTGCAAGAGAGTGACAGGAAACGCCGAGGAGCCGTCCCTGGCCTAACAGGCGACGGGCGACGGCCGGTGGAAGGCTCCGCTGGCTCAGATGGGCCCCGTCGGCTCCGACAGCGAGGGCCACATCGATGCGATCGTTGACCAGCAGCAGGCCTCCGGCGGGACGGATGACGCCGATAAGTCGTTCGGCCAGTACCGTGAGCTCCCGGGCCTCGAGATCTTTTTCCCGCAGCTGAAAGACCCTGGCTCCTCCTGCGAGGGCGGCGCGAGTCACCTCCTCGAGCGGCCTGCCCGCGGTTTGCGTGCGATCGGTGACAACATAAAGCCCCCATCTGCGGGGATCATCTTTGAGGCGTGACATAGATAGATGGTTGGTAGAGTGCTGTCGGTTTGCGAGACGGGAAAACGGCGGACGGGAATCCGGAAGCCGGCGTTTAAATAAGCTCGGGCATCCCTTCCAGGGGGGTAGAGGCAGAGGCGTAGAGCTTCTTCGGGATGCGCCCGGCCACATAGGCCAGCCGCCCGGCCTCGACCGCATGGCGCATTGCTGACGCCATCGTGACCGGATCTTTGGCAGCGGCGATGCCGGTGTTCATCAACACCCCGTCGCAGCCCAGCTCCATAGCGATGGACGCATCCGAGGCGGTTCCCACACCGGCATCTACGATGACCGGCACTCGCACCACCTCCAGGATAATCCTGATGTTATAGGGATTCCGGATGCCGAGCCCCGAGCCGATCGGTGCCCCGAGAGGCATGACGACGGCTGCCCCCGCGTCCTCGAGCTTTTTGGCCACGATCGGGTCATCATTCGTATAAGGGAGCACGGTGA
>JAPUFX010000038.1 GCA_027293415.1 Candidatus Methylomirabilota bacterium | reverse complement strand
CGGTTTAGGGAGGTGCACTGGACGGGCAGTTAGGCCAGGACGCGTGGGTAGCGGCGGACCTGTGTGTAGGAAGACACAAGTTTCCTCCACGGCGAAGGAGAGCAAGGACCATGCCAGAGCGAGGGGTCCTTGCCGAATAGACGCTGTTTGAGAGATCACAGGGGGGACGGAGCAATGAGTGAGCCAACGATGGAAACCCTGGCACGACGGCTGGACGGGGTGGAGCGGGAGAATCGGTGGTTGAAGGGAGCCGGAGTGGTGGCCCTGGCCGTGATCGCCGCCGTGGTGCTGATGGGGCAGGCTACAACAGGCAAGGTGGTCGAGGCGGAGATGATTTTTCTTCGGGATGCTAAGGGCAAGTTCCGTGGTGCCCTAGGCGTGAACAGTGATGGAACGGTATTTCTGGGCCTCGCGGATATGGATGGAACAGGCCGAGCCCAGATGAGTGTATCGGCGGACGGGTCGGCGAATCTCGTCTTCCGGGACAAAACTAATAACCCCCGAGTCGGTTTGACCCATTCGGGGGACGGATCAACGACATTTCTGCTTGCCGATAAAGGCGAGCCCCGTTTCACCCTCGCCCTTGGGGCTGACGGTTCGCTTAGCCTAAACCTCTACCAAGAGGGTGGGCTTAACTTTTGGGACAAGGCCGGGAAAAATCGGCTTGTCCTGGGTGTCTCGGGTGACGGCCTGTCTCACCTGACCCTCTCGGATAAAGCAGGGGTAATACGCGCCGAATTGGGGAGAACCTCGCTTGAGACGGAGCAGACTGGCGTGGTTCAGCAACGGCCTGAATCTTCGCTCGTTTTGTTCGACAAAGCCGGGAAGGTCATCTGGAGCCCACCGTAGGTGGGGGTGCGAGGGAGGCGAGATGGGGGTTGTGGAGGTGAGGCATACGCGATAAGGTCGATGAGGTCAAAGCCGCTGCTGGATCTCCTTGCACAACTGCTCCGACGCATCCCGATCACTTAGAAGAGCTGAACCAACAGTGCGGTGTTGAGGTACTCGAAATCAACCGGTTTGGTGATGTACTCGTACGCCCCCAAGTCAAAGCACTTTTTCGCCTCTTCTTCCTTATGGACGGCCGTAACCATCGCTACCGGAAGATCTGGGGTGGTGGCCTTGATCCGCTTCAGGGTCTCTATCCCGTCCATACCTGGCATCAAAATATCGAGGAGCACCAGGTCCGGGTTGTGTCTCTTAATGAGCTCGAGGCCCGCTTCACCGCTGGTGGCCACCAACGCTTCGTATTCAGTGGTCGTCTCGATATTGAGCTTCAGCATCATGCAGCAATCTTCCTCGTCGTCGATAAGCAAGATCTTCTTCTTAGACATATCGCGCTCCTCCCGGCGAAAGTAGGTGCTCTTCGTGGTACAATCATTTTGCCCATTTTGCCACATTCTTAACCCCTTTGGCTGCAGTGCCCGTGCCATTATGAAAAAACTTTAGGAACATCACCTTATGGCCATTTTTACAACTTTGGCGGCGTCGATCTGTTCGGAAATAGGTCACCCAAATACCTACAACAGCGGGATCTCTCAGCGGTCTGAGCCGAGGGCGAAGGGCGACGCGGGCGGTTGTGGAGGTGGAGTATGGCCGAGAAACTTGATCCACGCCAACTCGTCACCTTCGAGGAACTGCTCCGGGCGATGATGTACGAGATGGAGGCTGCGCGGCGGGTGTTGGTGCGGAAGGGCCTGCTGACCAACGAGGAGGTGCTGGAGGAGGGCATACAATGCCGCTCGCCATGCTGGAAGGACAAGGGTATTGGGTGTATTAAGAGTCCTGCCCTATCCCATCATCAGGGGGGAGCCGATCTTCAGAATCTCCTTTCCGGTGCCACAGGCACCGTTCGAGAAAAAACACGAGAAACCCCCCCCCGAACAAAGAGACAAAGACCAACAGCCAGGCGACCGGGTTGTTACCGAACGACCCTTCCACGGCCACTTTGAGCAGCAGCGTCAGCCCCAGCAACCCCAGCAGGAACAGAATCAGCAAGTGGTAGAACATCGGCGTCGGGTATCCTCCTGATCTCAGCGTCTTGAGATCGAGGGTGCATCTTTCGTGCCAAGGAAATCAAGGC
The DNA here is from genome assembly GCA_027293415.1 of Candidatus Methylomirabilota bacterium. NCBI lineage: Bacteria > Methylomirabilota (SeqCode) > Candidatus Methylomirabilota bacterium. The sequence continues at coordinate 20,185 of JAPUFX010000038.1, read as the reverse complement.
GGTAAGAAGGGAGATGGAGGGGACTAGGAGGAATCCAGCGGAGGGAAGGCCTCCCCGGAAAGGCGATCGATCAAAGTGTCGATCAAGGCGTCCTCTACGGGATTGACTGCGAGGAACCGCACCCCCATACCCGGTGTCGGACCCGTCCAGATCCTGTCCTCGTCCAGCGACACCGCCTGCTCCCTGCGTACCCACATTACTTGCGCAAGGACCGACATCGGATGGTTTAGGTCCGGTAACTTGAATTGGAGCAAGATGGCAGCCCCCCGGTGGGCTGGGTTGTGGGTCGCAACGAACATGCCTCCCCGGCTCAGGTCAATGCACGTTCCTTGCGACCCCCTTCCCGTTTCGGTGGACTGGAAGTTGACGACGAACTGGACCGGGACCCGGACCTCGGACCGAGATTCGGCGCGCGATACCCATTGGCGGACCAGGGTTAAGTCGACCGGCTGGTCAAAGGCCACTATGTGTGGAACAGTCGTCGCCGCGGAGGCTTGCATCCCTTTGTCAAACCAAATGACGCATCCGCGCCGGGGCTCTTCCTCATAGAACTGGATTGACACGGGAGTCCCGACGGGGAGACCCTCGTAGAGCAGGAGTGAGACTCCGGCGGCACTGACCCACTTGGTCTTGCCGCCCAGTAGGTTCTGATGGGAGGGTTCGGCACCCCAGGCGGTGCATCGAACGGGGATCTCAGCTTTGAACCGCGGCGAGTCGCGAAGTTTCACATCAGACATGTGTGCCCTCCACGAGGAACCGACGGTAGATAGAGACGGCAAGGAACATGCCAGCGCGCGGGATCAGAGCCAAGCCATTGAAAATCAGGGTGGTTCTCACTGAAGGATTGGGATCAGGTTTGCATACGTGAATGCGTCATCCTTTAGGGGTCTGGTGTGGAGTAGGGCCGGGGCAACCGGAGTTTGGGCTTGACAGGGGGCATGTCGATAGGAGTAGAAAGGAACCATCTCTCAGTGACAACCCAGGTCGTCGCGTACCATTCCTCGAAAGACACGTCCTTCTTACGACGTTTGGGCTGGTTCTGTTCTTGGCGCTGAGCGGGTGTGCGCTGCTGGTGCCTCGCCACCGCGCCCCTTCAGATGCGTCGTGAGGTTCAACTCCGCGCCAATGAGGAAAGGAAGGCACAGGCCATGAAGCGGATTGTAGGTAAGAGCGTTTATGCGGTTCTCGCAGCATTCGCAATCATGGGTGTTGTGGGGGTGGCTGAGGCGGATTTCCTGGTCATATTCCATGATGGACACGAATTCAAGGTTGAGGTATACGAGGTGGTAGGAGACAAGATTGTCTACAAGCGCTTCACCGGGAAGGTCACGATTCCCAAAGCGCTCGTGGCGGAAATCATAGATCTCAACACCGGCAAGAAACGGGTCTTCGAGCGCGTTCCCCCGGCGTCGCCGAATGGGTCACGTCGTTAAGCAGCCGTTCGTCCGAACCCGATGAGCTCAATGGCCCCGCTCCCCCTAACGCCTTTTTCGAAATAGTACGGATCTGGAGGGCATTATTTTTCGAAATCCTTGGCGCGCATCCCAAGAAGGCAGGAATGGGAACGCGGACAAGATCGTTACGGAAGAGGACATCGCGGTTAACAAAAAAACAGCAAGGGACGACCTGCTCGGCCGTAGATACGTGAGCCGGACGAGGGACTCCCTTGAGCAGGAGGAACTATGCGAAGGACCTGGTTGGTCGGCGCGGTGGTGCTGGGACTCATGCTCGGCGGGCAGCTTGGCTTTGCGGTGGCTCAGGATCCGGCAGAGCCGAAGAAGCTCAACCCGTATACCGGAGACCTCGAGGCAATCAAGGAAGGGCGGAGCGTATACTTTTTATATTCGTGTAACGCGTGCCATGGCGGAAGAGGCGGAGGGGGGATGGGTCCCGCTTCTCCCATTTTTGATGATCAGTGGGACTTTGGCAGCGACGACGAAACCCTCTTCAAATTGATGAGGGGACAGATTCCTCCTCAAATCATGCCTGCAGTGGGCAAGAATATGACGGATGATGAGATCTGGAAGGTCATCGCCTGGATCCGATCAATTTATAAGGGGGACCCGAGTCTCATGAATTGGTAGAAGTGGGAACGCAGCCCGGCCCGCGAGCGCGTTTCATTTTGAGGTCGGGCTTCAACGCTCGAAGAGAAAAGCCGTAGCGGTTCTCGCCAACCGTGCCGGGCAAAAGCGAAAGGGCCCCGATCATCGGGACCCTTTCTGTCCAGAGCTGGTTGCGGCCAGCTAGAGCTTGATTACATTGGCTGCCTGCTTACCCTTCGGTCCTTCCACGATATCGAACTCAAGCGTCTGACCCTCGGCCAGGCTCTTGAATCCGTCGCCTTGGATCGCCGAATAATGCACGAAAACATCGTCGCCGTCTGATCGCTCGATGAATCCGAAGCCCTTGGCATCGTTGAACCACTTTACGGTACCCGTGTGTCGCATGTGCTGTTCTCCCTCCTTTCTTCTTAGGATCCCCGGGAGCTGTCCGGGTGTGAGGTCCCGTCGCGGCGGGACCTGATAGCATAAAAAAAACCGCAAGGGCTTTCCATGAAGCCCTTGCGGTTTCAGTTTCCACAACAAGCCAATCACGAAAGCTGAAAATACCCTAGCCCTTCCCTCGCTTCGTGTCAAGGGATATTCTCATGTGCTGGAGGTGGCAGCATTACCCCTAACCTCCGGCCCACCTCAGGCACAATCATTGCACTGCCTTCTCGGGCGACGCATCGTCCGGGAGGGCGCTTTGGTACACAAATTCTTTTGGTTTCCAGTGACCGTATGGGGACTCCTCGCGGCAGCCACGGTCATCGCTAGTAGCACGACGGTGGTGGGATTTTTGGGGCGGCTGTGGTGGCCCTTTGAGCTGGCAAGTCACTTTCGGGCCCAGTACTTCCTTTTTCTCATCGGAACGGCCTTCCTTTTCCTGCTCGGACGGAAGCAGCGGGCAGCCATCCTGGCAAGCGTTTTTGCGCTGATCAATCTCTCTCTTATTGTGCCATTGTATTTTGGGAGTTCATCAACTCATGCTGAGGGACGAACGGTTCGAGCCTTGCTGGTTAATGTGAACACGTCGAATCACGCGTATGGGAGACTGCAGAAATTCATTCGGTCCGTGGAGCCCGACTTCATAGTTCTCCTGGAAGTCAATCGGATATGGCTCAATGAGCTTCAGAAACTGCAAGCGGTGTATCCCTTTTCACGGGCCCGCCCGCGCGACGACAACTTTGGGATTGCTTTCCTCAGTCGAATACCTTTTAAAAGTGCCGAGATCCGCGGTATCGGGAAGGCCGGAGTTCCCTCAGTCGTTGTGCAATTCGACATCGATGGCCAGTCCTTGACTGTGATCGGGACCCATCCGCTTCCTCCGGTGGGCCGGGCCTACTCAGCGCACCGAAATCAACAGCTCACTGAGCTGGCAGACCTTGTAGGATCACTAAGGGGGGGAGTGATGGTCCTCGGGGATCTGAACACCACATCATGGTCTCCCTACTTTAGTGATCTGATCCGCAAGACCGGTTTACGAGACAGTCGGAACGGATTCGGGCTACAGCCCACCTGGCCGGCTGGACTTCCACACTTCTGGGTACCCATCGACCACTGCTTGGTCTCTTCAAGGATCGTGGTCCATAATCGGAGGACCGGGCCGGATATCGGATCGGACCACTATCCCGTGGTCATCGACTTTTCGATCGAAGCACACCCATCCCCTGCCCCCATCCACGCTGCGCAGATACCTGCTTGAAGTGATCTAAATCATGCGAAGAGCTGCCCGCCGTCATTGCTCTCTTCTCTATTTTCCCTATGTTTTTGAATGAAGGCTCAGCAAACCAGACACCTGGTCGGATGGAGTACGGCCTACGAGGGCGTGGTGTTTTTTGAAGAACGCACGTAGGGAGGTCTGGCCATGCCGGTAGAGCAGCCAATTGAAGACAGGCGGCGCCATTTCCGGTGGCCTGCCGGGCGATCAGAAGGGTGGATTGCCCCCAATCACAAGTTTTCCGTCCACGACATCAGCCGGGGCGGGGCCCTGATCGAACACTCGCACCTTGTCCGGCCCGGGACCCAGTTGTTCATGAATCTCTTGATCCACGAGCACCCGGTGGGCCTGAAATGCCGGGTGGTTCGATCACGAGACTACCGTTATGAGGTCTTGCCCAGCGGAGAGCACGACCATTTCTATCGGACGGGACTCGAGTTTCTGGGGCTCTCGGAGGACTCGCGCGGGCTGATCGATGAGTACATTTCTTCGCTGAAGGAGCAAAGGTAAAAAGACAAGACGGGAAAGGGGAATCGCAATGAAAAAAGAAGACCTGCTGAAAGTGTTTGCCCAGATGTCGTCCGAGGACCAAGAAGCCATCCGGGCGGAACTCATCGGGAAAGGGGCGTCCAGAGGGGTATGGGACCCGATGGCAATGTGTCAGGACATGATGGAGAAGATAAAGGCAAGTGGGGACCCGTGGACAGTTTGTCGAGAAATGATGGAGTCAATGCAGAGGAAATGTTGCTAGCGATCCACCGCCCTGCATGAGAGCAGAAAGTTCCGCAACAGCATGGGACCCGGGTGCTCTTGATTCGTCCCTAAGGGATCTGGTGGAATAGGCGGCCCGGGCAACCGCGGTTTTGGCTTGACAGGGGACATACCTCTCGGGGTACAAAAGACCACCTCCGGGGGACTCTGTCACCCAGTGCAGACGAGGAGGAGGGGAGCATGAGGATAGATATATTCACTAAAATGCTGGTGCCGGCCATCGCCATCTTCGTTGCCGTGATCCTCCTGAAACCGGCGCTCCGGGAAGGCCTTTTCGTTGACCCCCAGTAGCCCGAACGCGATCCTCGAAGGTTTCGAAGGAGATTCATGGATGAAACCGGGGTGAATATAGCCCCCAGCCTACCTTCGGCACAATCGATGGCGCACCAAGAATCCAGACGCCCTCTAGGGCCTCGTACGGCTCCCGAGGGAGTTTTACTTTATTGGTGCTTGGCTGGCGCGTGATTCGTGTGGATTGTAGATGAGTGCTGAGCGTCCTGTCATGGCATCGACGAGGTTCCGCCGCATGCGCCTTGCGGTGGCGGCGCTTGTTGGCCTCGTGTTGGTCACGGGAGCGGTGTGGGTCTTCGCACTTTGGGATGCGGTCCCTGCCCTGCCAGGATTCGCCCTGTCAGTTGAGGCGGTCGAAGAGCAGATCCACTCCTGGGGTCCCTGGGGGGTTGCCGGTTCGATCCTGCTCATGATTCTGCACAGCTTCATCCCTTTCCCGGCGGAAATGCTCGCCATGGCCAACGGCATGCTGTACGGTCCGCTGTGGGGGACCGTGATTACCTGGACCGGCGCCATGCTCGGTGCCTATCTCGCCTTCGGGCTCGCCCGCTGGCTGGGCCGGCCGTTCGTGCTGGCGAGGGTGGGTGAGCGGCGTCGCGTGGTGGTCGACCGCTGGGCGGCGGAGCAGGGGGGCCCGGCGCTGCTGTTCAGCCACCTCCTGCCGGTGATCTCGTTCAATCTGATTAACTACGCGGCAGGACTCACCACGATTTCCTGGTGGACCTTCACGTGGGCCACGGCGCTCGGGATTTTGCCGCTCACCTGCCTGATGGTGCTGATGGGAGACGGTATCTGGTCGGGTGACACGAACGTCTGGCTCTGGCTCCTGGCCGCTGCAGTCGGGGGATGGTTCCTCTGGTGGGTCGTAGTGGAGAAAGGCCGCCGCAGGGGCGGCGGGGAGGGGCGCCCGCCAGGGGAATAGGCACGTCAGTGGAAGGAGTCAAGCCTACAATTGACAATCCTCAGGGGAGCACGTGGCCCGTGGCGCTTGGCTCTTGATAGTAAGCTGATCCGAAGGGGCCCTGGGCTTGACACTGCCCCCCCCGCGGGGGGATACTGATAGGAGAGAGTACCTCGGATAGTGTCTATGAGAAATAGATTCGAACAACTTCAGGCGTCGCTTCTGTACTGCAACACATGTCAGCGGGCGATGCCTGTCCGGCAACGACTCCTCCTGATCCTTCCTGATGGGGAGTTATACGATTACCTCTGTCAGGGCTGTGGCAGTTCTGTAGGCTCCAAGAACGACCGGACAGACCCGAATCACCCATCGAAAGGCCTCTGGCTGCGCCCGTCATAAGTACCCGTATTTAGACCCTTCCAGGCCCTGCTTCTTCGAAATTTGCCCCTCAAGTGATCCTCTCTTCTTGACGATGATGTAATAAGGGAACCTGCCCCCCTTGGGGGGGTGTTGCTTTGTTGAGCGGAGAGGTGAAATGGCAGTCGTCAAGGAGCTGGTTCCGGCATTCCAGCATAGAAAGTATCTGTTTCGCCGACAGGTATTCACGTTATTTGGCGGGGCGTTTCATGTAGACGACGCGCTCGGAAGACGTGTTCTCTATTCACAGCAGAAGGCATTTACGTTAAGAGAAGATTTTCGAGTCTACTCGGATGAAAACCAGATGCAAGAGCTCTCGACTATTAAAACTCCCCAGATTCTCGATATCAGCGCAACATATGATGTGTACGACGCAACATTTCAATTCCTTTGTTCTCAAATACAGCATGACAATACTCCCACCGGAACCGCCAATCGATCGAAGGCTTTTGATTGCGGCCGGAATCCTATGAGCCGGTATTGAACGAAGGCAACAATAGGGGGGAATCGAACGCATTGGTACACACGCCTTCTCGGAGTCAGTGCAGGCCGGGAGGGCGCTTTTTTCATTTGCGTACAGGGGCGCCGGAAAGGGTCATGAGGAAGGTGAAGTCATGAAACGGTACGCACGCATGAGGGTGTGTGCGGTTCTCGCAGCATTCGCAATCGTGGGTGTTGTGGGGGTGGCCGAGGCACATTACATTATAACGCTCCGTGACGGCAGAGAGATCAAAGTGACCCGATACGAGGATAGGGGAGATCATATTGTCTATAAGCGCTTTGCCGGGAAGGTGTCGTTGCCCAAAGCGCGGATTGCAACGATCGTCAATATGTCGACCGGCAAAAAGCAGGTCTTCGAGCCTCCTACAGAGTCAAAGACCGCCCCGCAAAGAGCGACTGCGCCGGCGAAGAGGCGAAATTATGCCCAGGGGGCATTGTGGGGCAAGCTGGATACCGAGCTCACGCGGCTTTATCACCAAGGACATTATGCAGAATCAACCAAGGTCGCTGAAAAGGCTTTACGGGTCGCAAAAAGCACGTTCGGTCCTGACCATCCCAAGGTGGCCACATCCCTGAACAATCTGGCCGAACTGGCTCGCGTCCAGGGTAACTATGCCGCCGCGGAACGCCTCTACAAGCAGGCCCTGGCGATACATGAAAAGGCCCTCGGAAAAAATCATCCAGAGGTTGCGACAGACCTCAACAATCTGGCGGTGATGTATGCTCTACAGGGCAAACACGCCGGGGTCGAATCCCTCTACCGGCGGGCGATCGCTATCCGGGAGAAGGCCCTCGGGCCACACCATCCCGATGTGGCCCAATCGATGAACAATCTGGCTGCACTGTATAAGGCGCAGGGCAAATACGCCAGTGCCGAGGATCTCCACAGGCGTGCGCTCGCTATTCGGCGGAAGGCCCTCGGGCCACACCATCCCGATGTGGCCAACTCCCTGAACAATCTGGGGGAACTCTATCGGGTGCAGGCCAAATACACCGGTGCCGAGACCTTCCACAGGCAGGCTCTGGCGATCCGGAACAGAGCGCTCGGGTCAGCCCATCCGGGGGTGGCGACCTCTCTGAACAATCTGGGGCTCGTTTTTTATGTGCGGGGCCAGTATGCCTCCGCCAAGTCCCTGTACGAGCAGGCTCTGGCGATACGAGAGAAGGCTTTGGGACCAGACCATCCCGCTGTGGCGACCTCCCTGAACAATCTGGCGGCATCGTATCAAGCTGAGCGCAAGTACGCCGATGCCGAGTCTCTGTTCACGCGGGCCCTGGCGATCCGGGAAAGGGTTCTGGGACCAAACCATCCACATGTGGCGATTGTGTTGGAGAATATGGCAGACCTGTACAACAAGACGGGAAGGCAGTACAAAGCAGCACAATTGCAGGCACGGGCCAAAGCGATTCGCTGGAGACGACGTTGATAGCGCAGTCCCCCCCGGCATCATTGCTTTTGTCATCAAGAGATTTAATACCGCTTCCTCGTGCCGTCAACTGTGTTTTCAATGACGAAGACGTGTTTGCGGGCAACACCGACGATACCGCCAAGCTTCCGATACTGGATTTCGGCCCCTCGTTCCCAGTAATCCTCCACCTCTATTTTTCGCCCGTCTCGCAGATAAATAATGAAATTTCTCGCCTCTTCGATTGAATCCTCCTGCTGAGGATCTATCTTCCCCCTGAAATACTCGTAGAGGTGCTTCAGCCTCCTCGGCTTTAGGCCGAGGGTATCCATTTTCACAATCTCGCGCCACGACTGCGGTCTCTCCCACCGGCTCCAGTCTTTCAGCTCGGGTCGGACCGTAGTTATCAACAAAAAGGTCAAAGACAAAGCAAGCAAGAGGAACAACGGCCCCTTTACCTGGGGCCGGGTGTCGATGACTTGCGTTTTCGCAAGACGATCCCCCAAACGCCGTCCACCCAGGGCAAACGCCATCACAAAGAACTCAATGACTGGGCCGGGAAAGAACAGGAGCAGATTCCGCAGAATGGACTTTATGATGCCGCAGGCGTTTTTCTCACGATCCATGACAGTCAGACCAACGATAAACTTCCCTATGCTGCGCCCGCTGATCAGGGTATCGCGCACAAGAAAATACCCAATTGCAATCAGCCACCAGAATGTGCCGGGAAGCCACAGAGCCATGGCGGCCACGAGAAGTCCATCGAACACAAAGGCGCTCGTCCTCTTAATGATCAGCTTTTCCATCTGTTCCTGTGGTCTTTGCCGGGAAAGTCACCTGTGAGGCCATCTTTTTTGACCCTATACATGGGGTATCGGCACAGATATCTCGATTCTTGAGGGACCAGGCTCCTTGACACCCCCGGGCTGGTCGGGGATACTTATCCGAAGGCTGCGAGAACGTGGAGTTAAGTCAATGGAAGAGATAAAGCGACCCAAGAGGCGCTATAACCGGTGGGAGGTTGGGGGTCAGCTCACAGGGCATATTGGGCACATTCCCAAGGTGTCCCTCATCAATGTGAGCAAAGACGGGGCCCTGATCGAACACTCGCAGATTGTGCGGTCCGGGACCCTCTGTTTCCTGACTCTCTTGTTCCCAGGGCAAGAGTCCACCCTGAAGTGCCGGGTGGTCCGATCAGCGCTCCACCGTTCTGAGGTCCTGACCAGCGGGGAGCGAGATGTGATCTATCGGTCGGGGGTAGAGTTTTTGGACGCCTCGACGGCCGCCCGGCAGCTGATCAATGAATATATCGACTCCCTGAAACGGACATCCCGGGCGGCGCGGCGGCGGGAGAGGACAAGGTCGCGGGTGAGTGAGCCAACACAATCCACGTCCGGGGCGGTCCCCAGAATACATCCAGGCAGCACCAGGACACGTAAACGGAGAAAGGATTCTTGATAGATGCCCTCCGGGCCTCGGTGGGCCCAGAGGGCGTTTTGCTTCTTACGGGCGACGATCATGCGTTCTCGGCTCCTCGTGCTACCCGGGAGGGCGTGGTCATTTTCCGTACAGTCAGTCCTTCCTGACGGGCCCGGACCCGGGTCCAGAATACTCGCCTGCAGGTGATAAGACCTTTGTAACCCCGCGTCATTATTAGCCTGTATCGATTAAATATTGTAGCTTGCGGCCCCCCCTCCGGCATCAGAGTTGCACTGGTATGCTTGAGGGAAGGGCATGGCAATGGAAGGATGTCGAAGAGGACTGAGGAAGCGATGCCCCAGCCGGGAGAAACCTCCCGAGGATGCCGCTTCTTGGCACAATAAAGGGTTGAACCTGTACAAGCTCGGCCGCGATGACGAGGCCCTTGATTGCTTTGAGAAGGCCGTTGAACTCGACCCCGGGCACGCAGATGCCTGGCTCCACAGGGGCGCATGTCTGACCGACTTGGGTCGGACTGATGAGTCCCTCCATTGTTTTGAGAGGGCCCTTGACCTCAGCCCCTACAACGCACGGGCTTGGAGCCTCAAGGGCGCTTGCCTCTACGATCTGGATCGGTTCGACGCAGCCCTGCCTTGCTTTGATTGGGCGCTGGAGCTGGACCAGAGCAATGCAGATGCCCGGGTGATCAAGGGAGCGTGCCTCATCAACTTGGACCGGGTTGAGGAGGGCCTCCAATGTTGTGAGAAGGCCCTAGAACTAGACGCGGGACACGCACTGGGCTGGTACATCAAAGCGGCTGCCGAGGAGCGACTTGGGCACATTCAGGAAGCTGCCCTTTCTTTCCGGCAGTTCATTTCACTGGCACCCGGCGAGTACGCGGTCCAAATCGAATCCGCCCACGAGGCGCTGCAGGACTTAGAAGGAAAGTAGGTCAGGGGAATCACACCCCCTCCTGGAATACAACAATCCAGGAGGGGTTTTTGTTTTTGGTGCATTTAGGGGTCATCCGATTTCGGTTGCAGGAATTGTAGTTTGCCAATATTAATAGGCAGTCTCACTAGATCATATGTCAAGTCCCGGCGGGACTCGGCGGTCAGGAAGAGAGGACGATGTGCGGACGATTTAGCCTCAGAACGCCGGCCGCAATGCTGGCCGACCTATTTCAGCTGGCCCAGAGCCCCGCCTGGGCACCTCGGTACAACATCGCACCCACCCAACCTGTCCCGATCGTGTTGATGACCACAGAACATCCGGACCGGCAATTCAAGCAGTGCCGCTGGGGTCTCATCCCGGGGTGGGCGAAAGGCCCTGACGTTGGCGCGCGCATGATTAATGCCAAGGCGGAAACAGCTTCGAGCAAGCCAGCCTTCCGGGCGGCCTTCAGGAAGAGGCGGTGTCTCGTCCTCGCCGACGGATTTTACGAGTGGCAGGGGCTGGAACGCCGGAAGCAACCGGTTTACATCCGCATGAGGAATGGAGACCCCTTTGCCTTTGCCGGGCTGTGGGAGCATTGGAAAGGCCCGGATGGTGCCGCGATGGACTCATGCACGTTACTCACGACCGAACCCAACAGCCTCATACATCCCGTTCATCGCCGCATGCCGGTGATTCTGAACCCGACGGACTATGCTCTGTGGCTCGATCCGGGCGTCGAAGAGTCCGAGCAGCTCCAGCCGCTCCTTCGCCCGTATTCCTCCGAGGCAATGGTTGCCTATCCGGTCAGCACCCGGGTGAACAACCCGTCCAATGACACCCCGGAGTGTATTGAACCGCTCGTGTAGGAGAAGGATGGAAAGGATCACGTCTTCATGGGACACAGGTGAATTTGGGTTGAGAGGGTACTCAGTTTTGTGGGGAATGATGCACTGACATTGCGGTGTAGGCAACCTTTGGAAGGCTGGCGTGTTTCAGATTGGGCAGATCTATAAGCGCAGCGATATTCATGCGAAGCATGGGGGCCAGCAGCAGGGCGGGATTTCCACGCCAAAGGGACGCCCCTATATCTTGCTCTTCACGGGAAGCGGTGAGCCATACGGGTATCACGACGGCTGGGACCCGAATAAGGTCTTCCACTACTCAGGGGTGTCCCATGCTGGGGACATGGAGTTCACGGGTGGCAACAAAGCCATCCGTGACCATGCCAAAGATGGAAAGGATCTCCACCTCTTTGAACAGGTCAGTGCGGGACGGGTCCGTTACCTCGGCTGCTTTGCGTGCAGTTCGTGGCATTTCCGCCAGGCGAAAGACAAGTCAGGAAAGTCAAGACGCGCGATCGTCTTTCATCTCGTCCCGCTCGAAGGGGTGCATGTGCCTGCCGTCCCTTCGCATCCAGCCCCGACGCAGCTGCCATTAGACCTGCAACCCTTGGATGAACTGCGAAAGAAAGCCTTCGCAAGTGCGTCCCCGGCTGAGGAATCCAGTCCAAAGAAGGCGAAACGACTGTACGATGAGAGAAGCGAGGCAATTCGCGCGTACGTGTTGAGGCGAACAGGGGGCGTCTGCGAGGCGTGTGGCAAGGCAGCTCCGTTCCACCGAATGGACGGGAGCCCATACCTGGAACCCCACCATACTCGCAGACCTTCAGATGGCGCGCCCGATCATCCTCGCTGGGTTGGTGCGATCTGTCCAAACTGTCATCGGGAAATCCACCACGGGGTGAATGGAGAGAGCCTGAATCGAAGACTCGAAGAGCGCCTTGGTGCCATCGAGCCTTACAATATATGAAAGGGAAAGCATGAGCCCAAAGACGACATGAGGGGCAAGAACGGGGCACCACGTTGTTCCATCGGAATAGGGGCGACCCTTGTCTCGTTCGACTCGATGGTGCGAAACGGCGATGGTGTGCCCCGATCGATCTCGCTGGCGGTGAGCGTGAAATCTGGAACGGCCTTCAACCGAACGGTTTCCTCGTGCCGTTCCAACTTGATAAGTGGTTCGACAGGGCTTCGACGGTGAGCTCAGCCGAACCGCTCACCACCCCGAGGAAGACGGTTCGAGAGCCTCACCGTCCCGAGGAAGATCGAGGGATCGAGGGGCCGAATTTGAGCAGCCTGCCTTGTTGCAAGTGGCGTGATCGAGTGCAGCGAGAAAGTTATCAGAAATAATTGGAGCGGCACTCGTGACCTACGTGATGGGCATCGCGCTGGGATACCTGATGGGGCTGTCGCTTGGATTGCTCGGCGGCGGCGGTTCGATCCTCACCGTCCCCATCTTCGTGTACGTCCTCGGCCTCGATCCGAAGCCAGCTATCGCCATGAGCCTCGCGGTCGTCGGGACGACGAGCCTCGTCGGGGCGGTGCGCCACTGGGGCGATGGCAATGTGAACCTGAAGGTGGCTCTCAGATTCGCGCCGGTCGCCATGGTAGGCAGCTACCTCGGCGCACGCCTTTCCACACTGATCTCCGGCCACGTGCAGCTCACACTCTTTGCAGTTGTGATGTTTGTCGCGGCCGTTTTCATGTATCGAGACCGACGGCCTGCCGCGACCTCCGACGGAATGGAAGGGCACGTGCAGCCCGCGGCCGGGCGCGCGCTCTGGCTCATTGGACTGCAAGGCCTGTCCATTGGAGTGCTTACCGGGCTCGTGGGCGTGGGTGGCGGGTTCCTGATCGTGCCGGCCCTCGTCCTCTTCATCGGGCTTCCGATGAAGATGGCCGTGGGAACCTCGCTCGTCGTCATTGCACTCAATACGGCCTCGGGTTTCTACGGCTACCTGGGGCAGACCGAGATCCTCTGGGGCTTGATGGGCGTGTTCACGAGTATCGCCATCGTTGGGATTGTCACCGGGGTTTACCTGGCGCGCTTCGTCTCGGCACAAGCGCTCCGGCGCGCCTTTGCGGTGTTTGTGCTGTTGATGAGCGTGGTCATCTTCTATCAGAACATCGGCGGGCTGCTCTCGGCAATGTGAGCGGGATGGTGGACGTTCGATGATGGTTGTGCCCCACGGTGACTTGGCACTGAAGTTGCTAACGCTGGTCTCTTAGAGTACACTTCCGGTCGCGGGCCCCCGAAGGCAGCAAGAAGGGGTGCGGTTCCGTGATGGAGAGCGTGACCGGGATGATATTCATGTGGCGAGGGTCAAAGGAGGAGTGCGGGCGTGGCAGCGTACAGAGGCACGATCGGAATTTTGACCGGCGGGGGTGATGTTCCGGGACTCAATCCGGCCATCCGCGCCATCACCATTCGCGCCCTGCATGAGGGATACCGGGTACTGGGGATTCGGCGCGGCTGGGCCGGGCTGATCGAGCTGGTTCCGGACAAGGATGCCGACAATAACGGCCGGGTCCAGGTCCTGACGGAAGATGTGGTCAATCGGGCCGCGCGGACGGGTGGAACCTTCATCCACACCTCGCGTACCCGGCCGAGCCGCCTTCCGAAAATTCTCGTCCCCGACCACCTGAAAACGAAGTACGAAGAGGAGATCAACGACGTCACCCCCGATGTGCTCAAGAACCTGGAGTTCCTCGGTGTCGACTTCCTCATTCCCATCGGGGGCGACGATACCCTCAGTTATGCTGAGCGCCTTCACAAGGAAGGTGTCAAGATCGTCGGGGTCCCCAAGACGATGGACAATGATGTTCCCGGGACCGACTATTGCATCGGGTTCAGCACATGTGTCACACGGACAATCGAGATGACCCACAAACTTCGAACGACTGCCGGGTCACACGAGCGCTTTCTCGTCATCGAGGTCTTCGGGCGGTACGCGGGCTACACGGCCTTGATGCCGACGATGGCGGGTGCGGCCGATCGCTGCGTGATTCCGGAGCACCCCTTTGACATTGAGCATCTGACCGAGCTCCTCGTCTACGACCGGAGCCGCCATCCGAGCAAGTACGCTGTCGCCTTGGTATCCGAGGGCGCACGGATGACGGGTCACGAGGAAATGACCTTCGAAGGCGAGGAAAAGGACCAGTACGGCCACCGCAAGCTCGGTGGGATCGGCGATAGGGTGGCGGCTCGGCTCAAGGAGCTCTCCCCCAAGTTTAACCGCGGGCGCCAGATCAACGTTGTAAGCCAGCGACTCGGCTACCTGGTCCGATGCGGCGATCCCGATGCGCTCGATTCGATCGTGCCTATGGCCTTCGGCAACCTCGCCTTGGATCTGGTGCTTTCGGGCACATCGGGACGCCTCGTCAGCCTCCGCAGCGGATGCTACGACAGCGTCCCGATCGACGGGGTGTCGGTGCGCAAGAAGGTTGTCGATGTCCGAAAGTATTACAACGTCGAGCGACTCCGGCCGAAGTATGAGACGGTTATCGGTCAGTCCCTCTTTATCATGACCAGCGACGTCTAGCCCGGACTTTTCGTCGCGGGAAGCAGTGATCGAGAAAACACCACGCCTTCTCGGGTGTAGCAGAGCCCGGAAGGCATTTTGCCTTTCACCGTAAGTGGGCTGGCGGGGCACTCTGTGAAGACCGAGAGGAAAGCTACTGACCGCCGAGGCAGTTAAGGCGGAAGGCGGGTACCGTCGAGGAAGTGCAGTGGTTTATGATGTGCGAACAGGGATTCAGCTACGGCAGGGTCCGTGCGTGAGGCATATCATGATTCAGGATCAGGAGAAAACGTGTGTTTCAGGTTGTTCCAGAAAACTAGATTCTCCTGTGTCTTGACCTGGTTGATAACCGACTCCATGAACAGGAGCAGGTGATTTACATGCAGGCCGCAGATTTTTTCCAGGTCCTCTAATTCCTTCGCCGTGAATGGTCTTGTCGCTGCGTAGTTCATTATTCTCCATCCGATCAGGAAATAAGCTGGTGTGGGTCATATAGCGCAAGATTCGGACCATTGTTCCTTTGTCGCCGAGTATAAATTGTTTGTACGGAAATCGGAGGGGTGGCATGCCACGTCTAATCCGTGGCGACGAACCCCCGGAGGAGGGCGCCGACGAGGAAGAGCTCCTTGTCGATGTCGGCTGAGCGAAAGCGCAGACCGTGGAGGACAGAGCGATCTGCGCGAGCGGCTCCGGTCCAGAGCACCTCCATCTCCGCCTCCACCGGCGAGAGAGTAGACGAGCGTGGAACCTCCAGGGTCAAGCGCGTTTGGGGCGGGAGGGGCCGCGGAAGGGCGATCATCAGCCCGCCGTCGCTGAGGTTCCTCGCCTGCCCGGCGAGGATGGTATCGGGGAGGATCCGGCAGGTGACCTCGAGTGCCACGGGGGTACGGACGGAGGTCCGTGGAGTCGGGCCCGCCTGCAAGGCCAGGAGCCGCTCCCAGGCAGGGAAATCAGGAATAGACCAGTTGGTAAAGCGCACACCCATTCGGCCGGGGGCGCCCTCGGCCGTCCAGATCACGACCGCCTCGGCCCGGGCATTCTGCTCGCACGTGGGCAGGAGGAGACTGGCCGGGTTCCCGGGGGAGAGCAGGTCCAAGACCTCGAGCAGTAGCCCGCCCCGACTCACGTCGTAGGTGAAGCCGACCGTTCGGTAGTCGGGGATGTCCGGGCTCTCGCAGAGGACCGGCAGCCGTAACGGGAATCGGGGATGCTGGCGGGTGTCAGCATGGCTCATGGCACTTGCAGCGCGTGCAAACTTTAGACCAAGTTCTTCAATCTCGACTACACCGGGCAGGCAACGACGGATGGGACGCTGCTCTTTCTCGGGGTCAGCGTTTTTCGGGAGGATTCCTCGCTGGGATGGTGGTGGGCATGCAGGTATTGACCGAATGCGGAAGAAATCGGAGGGGGTATAAGGCAAAATGCAGGCATGGAGCTTGCACACAAAGACTCGGGTGCTCTGAGACTGTGTAGATCTTCTGAGAGGAAACGGTGAACGACAACCTGACGACTGTTGTCCAAGCCTTCCAGGTAATGGCCGAGGGCTATCGGCTCCTGGCGACGAGGCTAGGTCGCGAGTTCGACCAGCTTCAAAGCGCCCACGCGGAACTCAAGGAGTACGCCCAGCGGCTGGAGGCCAACGCCCAACAGCTGGCCTCCCACACCCAACACCTCTCTGCATCGGTGTCCGACCTGACCGTACGGGCGAACGAATTGGAATCCGAGAAGGGAGTGCTGGCTGAGCACGTGCAACACAAGACCGGGCTTCTTGACACCCTCGCCCAAGAGGTGCGGCCCCCGTTAATTGCCCTGAAGGGGGCTTTGACCCTGCTCCGCGAGGAACCCGCCGACCCTGAGGACCGCCGGGCGTTCCTGGCACTGGCCAATGAAAATGTGGTAGAACTCCTGAATCTGATCGACCGCTACCTTCCACCTGGGACGGGTCGGAAAGGGACAGCTGGTGGTGGATCGCCAGAAGAGTAAGCCCTCAGACCTCCACATCCCGGAAGGATACACCGATCTGATAGGCCTTGAAGAGGATCGTCTCTGCCACTGCCGCAGCCGCGTAGCTGAGGTCCTCGGGGGCCTCCTCTACTAAGACGATTCCCCGCACCCGCTGCATTCCCTTTCCCAGGTTTTTCCGGACCCAGCCAATTCGCTGCAGGGTCTCGCCAACGAGTTCTTCCCCCTGGCCCGGTTCAGCAACCATTACCACCACAAGAGCTCCGCTTGCATCCCGGGCCAACAGATCGATGACGCCCACCGCCGTGGAAAGTCCGGCTCCGACCGGTTTCCCCCCTTTATCAGTCACGATGCTGAGCCCGGGCTCCAACATTTCCGGCTGCCTCGCCAACAGTTCTCGGAGCTCGGCCGGACCCAAGCTGAATACGGGGGTGCTCGCCTCAAGATTCTTCTGCCCCTCCATCGCTGCCTCTATCTCCTCGTCCAGATTTTTCTCTGACCCGACTCCCACCTCCGGTTCCCCGCCATCCTCCAAATCGGGATCGGGCGTTTCCTGTGCGAGAGCCTCCTCTTCCTCACGGCGCCGCTCATCCCCCTGGATGTAGAAGACGTTGGAGTCGGTGTTTATCAAATACCCGCAGTTCGGACAGGTCAGTTCCCCTTCCTCGAGGCGTGTCGTACAGAGCTTGCAGGTTGCCACCTCCTCCTCGCCGCGCCACAGTTTCTTGATTCTTTCCCTCATGGGCCTCCTCCCGGGCTCGGGGGCGTAGTCTGCCGGTTCCACTCCTGGAAAAGAGCAAGAATCGTACCCGAACTCTCACCAGAGGGTGTTGCCGGCGACCGGCATCCTCAAGCGGCCATTTTTTGCTCTTGTGACTGAGACGGTCACCGTTTGGGGTTGACAGGGGGTATAACCGTTGCGGTACAAATGACACACCTCCAGGCCACCCCAAAACAAGGAGACCACATGATGCGCATCGTTGATCCCATTCTCGTGGAGCTGGATCGGGAGGCCGCGATAACTAAGAGAGTGCTCGAGCGCGTGCCGAACGACAAGCTGACGGGGAAGCCGCACGCGAAGTCGATGTCGCTTGGTCAGCTCGCGTTGCACGTGGCGACGACGCGAGGCCAGGTCGCAGCGCTCGTGGTGAGTAGCGAACATGAGTTGCCGAAGTTCGATGAGTTTCCGGCGGCCGCAAGCGCAGCCGAACTCGTACCCGCACTCGAGCAGAGCGTTGCCAGCGCCAAAGAGGTCCTGAGCAGCCTGGACAACCAGACCGCCATGTCGACCTGGAAACTGACCAAAGATGGCAAGGAGCTGCTTGTCATTCCCCGGATCGGGGTCGTCCGTTCCATCATGTTGAACTACTGGTACCACCATCGTGGCCAGCTGTCGGTCTATCTCCGGCTCCTGAACATCCCCGTTCCCTCGATCTACGGGCCGAGCGCGGACGAGAACCCGTTCTTTTAGGCCTTCCACTCATCAGCCCTCTCGGGCGAAGCACGGCCCCAGAGGGCGTTTCGATTTTCGTCGTTGCAGGATCAGGGGAGTGTTGGCGAGGTCATCCCAACGATGGAGGAAGTTCTCGGATGACGCATGAAGGAGAAGGAGGTTCCTTGCTGCTGTTACTGGATGACGCTGTGGTATTCGCCCGACTTTGGCGCTGAGTCATCCCCGTCATACACCCAACGCTGCCCATTCGGGAACCGGAAGACCAGTAGCCTGCCCAGGGACCCGTCACCGTTCATCTCGAACGTGGCCGTGCCCACGAAAGAGGACTCGTCCTCGTTGTCGTAGAAGGCGACGAGCGCCTTGCAAGGCATCTCCGGGCAGAAGGGGATGAGCGTGGCACGCATGTCGCCGAACTGGTGGAGATAGTCCCTGACGACCGACGGGATGCCCAACCGGTCAATGGCTTTGTTCTTGTGCCCGGCAATAGCAGGAATGGGGGCCAAGAGCAAGGCGAGGATCAATGCTTTTGCTATTGTTTTCAATTCTAATCCATCTCCTTTGGCCTGTAACCCCGCACGCGGGGGCCAGGGCCCTGTAGTTCAGATAATCAGTGCAAGGCGTGGGCCAATACTGCGGCATTCACCAGCTAACTTCTTGAAACCACGACGATTCTAGTCATGGTCGGCAGGTTGCCGACGGGCCTGGCGCGTGAGATCCCCTGGCCCAGAGGACGATACTTGGGCATAATTCCCACTCCTCCTCGGGCACAATCAACGGCAAACAGAGGGCTCAGATCCCCAAGGGCGGAGCACGGCGATGACTTCTTCCTGATCCCGCGCTGGATCGAGAAGTACGACCTCTTCTCACTTCGCCGGCATTTTCAGCACGGAGAAGACGGGTAGGCAGAGGGCTCCGGGGTCGGTGCTGTCCCTGCCGCAGCGCCACGAGGACCGAGGGGGCCGCTGGTCGGGCTTGACACTGGTATGCTGATCGGGATAAAAGAACCCACCTCCGGGCGAGCCATCGGTGTACGAAATACTCAGTTGCATTCGCGGGCTTCGTACAGGGGAAGGTCAGTCTCGTACAGGGAGAAGGGGGAATGGCAGGTCTGCTCGCAGCCGTAGTCCCGGTAGTGCTCTTGGGAATGAGCAGTCTCCCAAGCGATTATCACGTACCCATTCGCGGTCACGCCGGAGAAGCGACAGCGACGGAGTTTGAAAATATCGTCTGCGAGGGCAAACCTGTTGCCCGTACCGGCTATGAGACTCCGCTGCTGACAGTCCTGAGTTCGACCTTTGAAAAGGCCCGCCGGCACTCACGATGGATAATCTCCATGAGCGGAAACGAAGCTATCGTCATGCATGGTCAGGGAATCGCACGCCGCTTCCTGGTCACAAAGCGCGATCCGGATGGACTCATTCTGGTGGATGCAGAGGAGGACCCCCCCGCGCACGTGATCACGATTGACCCGCGTAACTCCTCGTTTGTCTATTCGATTCGGATCGTTTCACAGACGTCGAGTCGAGGCAACAGCTTCGTCGGGCGATGCCGATTGGGCGGACCTTAGCAAAGAATCAGTGTCCCTCCAACTAAATCTCCCTCAGCACAGCAAGCTTCCGCGAGGGGCACTGAGGGGTTGTAGGGGAGAGACTCCCGTACGCTTGGGGGGTGCTCAGCGAGGCTAAGGGCGAGCGCCGAATCCCGAAGGCTTTCGGGACTAGCGGAAGTGACGCACCAAGGGGGGATTGTTAGCGGGAAATAGTTGGTGCGGCACTAGTAGCTGGTAGGTAGTGGTTAGTTGTGAGTGGCAGTTCCGTCCATACTCGCTGGTGGCTCGTGGTGGTCACCAACTCACTGCAACCGTTGGGTTGGAGCGGTCAAAAGCTCAAGGTTGACTCGGATATCATTTTCCGGGTCTTCTACGTTTTCCGTATTCCGATGCGTGTAAAGGATATTGAAGGCCCAACAGCAGGTTTGGTAAATCAAACCCACCTGGTGCTCTAGAAATA
>JAPUFX010000037.1 GCA_027293415.1 Candidatus Methylomirabilota bacterium | reverse complement strand
TTTCAACATGATTCTCCTCCTCATGGTTTTGTTAGCACACTACCCGATCTTCCCGAAAGGAAGTCCCGGGTCAGGCCGTCTCTCACAGACCACGCTCGCATTATCACCCCCCATATAATATTGATAGGAGTTTCTCTTTTATTTGCAGGCTCCGGTTGCGTAAATGTCGCCGGAGTGAGGAGGGGATCGGATCTCCGTATTCTATGAATTCACCCCTACAGTGTAATTGTTGTGCAGCGGTGTCGACTGCCCGATATGGGTCCACCAAGAAGGAGCCAGACGGTCAATAATATAACGATGTTTCATATAATGGTCAAGATTATTCTGGCCACCCCCTTTGCCGTGGAAAACCGTGACGGTGCCACTCGCGCAAGCACCTTGACATGGTTCGATCCCACCGCTACCCTGAATGGTGATCTTGCGCTAAACATCTGTCTCATCAGGAAGGGAGGACTGCATGCAGACCGTGGCCCTGCGATCAAGGCGCATCGAGGCGGCAGACCACTTTGAGGCGGTCGAGCTCTTCTTTACCCGAGGCTGGACCGATGGGTTTCCCATCGTGCCCCCCACCGAGGAGCGGGTCGAGGCGATGCTGCAAACCCTCGACCGGGATCCAGGCGAAGTGGTCGGCATCATGGCTCCGAGATCCGGGAAAGCCACGCTGGAAAAGATCGCTATCAACGCAGTCATGGCAGGCTGTCAGCCTGCGTTTTTTCCGGTGGTGGTGGCAGCCATCGAGGCCATCGCGGATGATGACTTTAATCTAAATGGGGTTCAATGCACGACACATGTCGCCGCCCCTCTTCTGATCATCAACGGTCCGGTCCGCCAGGCCCTCGAGATTAATGCCGGGGCGAACTGTTTCGGTCAGGGTTTTCGAGCCAACGCCACCATTGGTCGAGCGGTCCGCCTGTGCATGATCAACATCGGGGGTGGGCTGCCGGGGGTGACCGACAAAGCCACCTTTGGTCATCCCGGGAAGTACACCTATTGCGTGGCCGAAAACGAGGAGGCCTCACCGTGGGAGCCGCTTCATGTGGAACGCGGGTTCCGGCCGGAGCAGAGCACCGTCACGGTCTTTGCCGCTGAGGCGCCCCATAACGTCAATGACCATGCGAGCCAGGGCGCGCGCGGCATCCTCACCACGGTCGCGGACACGATGGCCACCATGGGGAATAACAACATGTACAAGCGGGGAGAGATGGCAGTGGTGATCGGTCCGGAGCACGCGGCCACTATTGCGGCCGAGGGGTGGAGCAAGCAGGATGTGAAAACATTCCTTTTCCAGGAGGCCCGGAGGCCGGTCCGTGAGCTCACGCGGAGCGGGGAGTACTACGGGGAGGTCACGTGGGAAAAGTACTGGCCTCGATGGATTGATAGGAATGATCCCTCCGCCCTGATCCCGGTTGTGAACAGTCCGGAAGACATTTTGGTATTTGTGGCGGGAGGCACTGTGGGGCGCTTTTCCTTGATCATCCCCGGTTGGGGCGATCATGGAACCCGGGCGGTCACCAGGGTGATTCCTAATCTCGGGTCATGCAGTGACGGAACCTGCCATGCCTAGCACCGGCTGTCATAACGACAGGTTAGGCAATCAGGCGCGCGCGTGTCTTGGGGGACGTGGAACGCTTGGAAGCTGGTGATGACATTTAAGGAGGTCGGGAGGGGGTTGATTCTCCTCGAGCCGGTGGTAGAGGACGAGGTAGAGGTCTATCCCCTTGCACTCCGGATCCTGGACATCAGTGGGAAGCGCATCGGGTTTTTGGACAACAGCAAGGAGCGGGCAGATGAGATCTTAGCGGTGATCGAAGAGCTGCTCGCCGAGCGTTTTGAGTTTGACGAGGTGGTCCGGCACCGGAAACGCTATTACACAAAGAGTGCTCCTCCCGAGCTGATCGATGAGCTGGCGGAGCGGTGCCAGTTGGTGGTCACAGCGGTTGGCGGGTGAGGCTCCTGTACGTCGGGCAGTGTGCTCGACGCCATCGAGTTGGAGAAGCGGGGGGTGGTCACCGCAACCGTCGTGACCGAGCTTTTCAAGGAGGCGGCCAGGGAGTACGCCAGAAATTTCGGGTCGCCGACTTATCCGATTATCACCATTGTGCACCCCATTGCCAACCTCCGGCCCGAGGATCTGAGGAAGCGGACCGAGGAGATTTTCCCGCAGGTCCTGGCCGCCTTGACCCGCCCCCCCGAAGACTAAAGTTTTCATTGAAGGATTCACCCTCCATGGCTGCAACTCCGTCTATCGAGGATCGCCTCCAGAGCTGTCTTCTGGGCCTCGCCATCGGTGATGCGCTGGGGATGCCCTTTGAGGGACTCTCTTCCTGGGTGGTGGGCCCGGTTCTGGATGAGGTCCAGGGATTCCACGAGAGCAGCCACCGGGGTCTTGGCGCTGGGCAGTGGACCGACGACACCCAGATGACTCTCTGTCTTGCGCGGAGTCTCGTCCGCCGCGGCCAAGCTGAACCGGAGGACATCGCCCGGGAGTATCTCGGCTGGTTTCAATCCGAGGACGTCCGGGGGATCGGCGCGACCACCCGGAGCGCCATGGCCCGCCTTGAGGCAGGAGCCGGATGGCATGAGAGCGGGACAGAAGGGCAATATGCCGCTGGGAACGGGGCAGCGATGCGGGCTGCCCCCCTGGGTCTCCTCTATCACGAGGATCTCGAGGGGCTGCGGAAGGCCTGTGCCCTGGACGCGGAGATCACGCACAAGAACGCGGATGCGGTTGCGGGGAGCCGGGCAGTGGCCTTCCTTGTAGCCCGTCTGGTGGCAGGGGTGGTTCCGGGGAAAGAGTTACTCGAGGAAACCATCCAGTTCGTATCCGGTAGTCGGGTGAGCGATAACCTGCAGCGGAGCTTGGAACTCCTGGGACGAGGCGCCAATCCGCCACAGGCAAGCGAAGCTTTGGGAGTGGGGGCGTACGTGGTGGAGACGGTGGCATGGACCGCCTTTTGCTTCTTCCATGCACCCGACGACTTCCCCCGCGCCGTGTTGGCGGCGGTTCGCGGAGGGGGCGATACCGACACGGCGGGGGCCATCACCGGGGCCGTGAGTGGAGCCCGGGTCGGGATTGCGGGAATACCCGCGGCCTGGAAAAAGGGGGTCGAGGGACAGGAGGCAATTGCGGCCCTCGCCCAAGAGCTTTACAAGGTCACTGTGCGGAGACGGGGATGACACTGAAGGCAGTCTTTTTCGATGCGGGAAATACCATCCTCAGCCTCGACTATGCCGTGATAGTGGATGCACTGAAGCGGCAAGATTTCCTCGTCGACCAGGAAGAGGTCTGGAGGGCCGAGTGTCGAGCCCGGGTAAAGCTCGACCCATTTCTGGCTAAGGTAACGGTGCGAGAGTCTCCCGAGATCTTCTCCCGCTATGTTCGTTACATCTGTGAAGAGATGGGACTCCCTTGGAGGGAGAAGGCAGAGCGGTTCCTGCAGGAACTCCGGGAGATCAATCGGCATTCCAACCTCTGGCGGGGGGGTGCCGTGCCAGGGGCCAGGGAGGTTCTGGGGGATCTCAAGGGAAAAGGGTACCAGTTAGGAGTCATCTCGAACTCCGATGGGCGACTCGAGACCTTGCTCAATGAAGTGGGTCTGGCAGAGTACTTCAGCGTCATCGTGGATTCGCACGTCGTGGGCTTTGAAAAGCCCGATCCGCGCATCTTTCATTGGGCCCTGGAGCGAACCGGTGTCACGCCGAATGAAGCGGTTTATGTGGGCGATTTTTACAGCCTCGACGTCGTCGGGGCGCGCCGTGTCGGCCTTGACGCCATTCTCCTCGATCCTCTAGGTGTATGGCCCCTCCTCGACTGCGTGAAAGCGAAAGACCTCTTTGAGGTTCGCAGTCTCCTCCCCGCCTCTCCTTAATACCGATGACCGACCACCGAGGACCGCAGATCGATGACCGACGACCGATGACCTGGACATTTCCAATTTCGAATTTCCGTGAGTGCTGACGGCTGAGTGCTAACCGCTGACCGCTATATTGGGATCGTTTGACACCCGCGTGATCAGTCCCGTATAGTCGGGCCGCAGAGGCGGATCCAAAGGTCCGAATGCTGGGTGCGGCCTATAAGCTGGCAAGCATGGTGAGGGAGACGAAGTGAAGAATCGGGTAGCCTTGATCACGGGAGGGGCCCGCGGAATCGGGCGGGCCACCGCCCTTCACTTAGCAGAAGACGGTTGGGATGTTGCCCTCTGCTATCGCACCAGTGAACGGGAGGCTCAGGAGACGGTCGAGGCGATCAAGAAAAAGGGGAGCAGCGGCCTGGGAGTGCAGGCCGATGTTTCCGATCCCGAGGCTGCATTAGGCTTGGTCCGAGAGGTCGAAAAGACATGGGGGCGGATTGATGCCCTGATCAATTGCGTGGGCCCCTACCACCGGGCCCCCTTGCTGGAGGAAACCCTCGAGGGTTGGCATGCGATGTTCAACAATAATCTCCATCCAGTCTTCTACCTCACCCGCCTCGTGGCCCCCGGCATGATCGAACGAAAGTGGGGGCGCATTATCACCTTTAGTATGGCGAATGCCGATCGGCTGATCGCGCAACCCCAGCTCACGGCCCACCACATCGCGAAGACAGGGGTCCTCATCCTGACCCGCACGCTGGCCCGGGTGCTGGCCCCGCACGGCATCACCGTGAACGCGATCTCGCCTGGCTTCATTGACTCGGGGAGCGCACCGGCCGAAGAGCTGAAGGCGATGGAGAAGAAGATCCCTGCCGGTTATATCGGGACGGTTGACGACGCTGTCGCCGCGGTGGCTTTTCTTCTCTCAGAGGACACCCGGTATGTTAACGGGGCCAATATCCATCTGAGCGGTGGCTGGGGAATCTAGGTTCGAGGACTTCCTCTACCATGAGGTAACCCTCCCGGGTTTGAACAATACGTGGGGAGCAGTGCCACCCTCCCGCAATCACGTGCGTGCGGGTTGGGTGAAGCCAGTGGCAGGCACTTGACACCAGATACGCACTGGGAGATGCTTTGGACCTCTCCAATTGAGATAAACACCTTTCTGGTTCTGTTCGGCCATCGGCGACTTTTCCTTCAGAGAAGACCTCACTGGCAAGGAGTGCCAGAGGGGAGATCGTCAGCCCGAAGATCGGTGGGACTCTAAGAAACGAGCGGGTGACATCACTGCTTGGCCAATACTTAACCATACCATATCTAGTAGACAAACGAGCGGAGAGGTACTATAAGTAGGGTAAAAGAGGGGCCACCCCTCTGCGGGGGCCACTGGAGGCGACATGGGGTATTCCGCCGTCATGCAGCAGTACCTCGCCGTAAGGAACTCCCTCCCCAAGGATTGTCTCTTACTATTTCGACTCGGGGACTTTTACGAACTCTTCTTTGAAGACGCGGTCACCGCCTCTGCATTGTTAGACGTGGTCTTGACCTCCCGCGAGGGGGGGCAGGGGAGGGTGGCGATGTGTGGCATCCCATTCCATGCGGTCGAGGGGTACGTGCAGCGGCTGATCCGGGCTGGAAAGAAGGCGGCCATCTGCGAGCAGGTTGAAGACCCGAAAAAGGCGAAGGGGCTGGTGCGCCGGGAGGTAACTCGCATCATCACGCCCTCGACCTTCGTCGAAGACGACTCTCCTGACGGATATGACTCCCGGTACTTGGTCGCGGTCGCCCGCCTGCCAAAACTTTGGGGGCTGGCGTGTTTGGAACCCACAACGGGCGAGTTCATCGTTTCAGAGTACAGTCAAGACGAGGAGGTGCTTGCCGAGCTTGCGCGTCTCTGTCCCACCGAGTTGCTCATCCCACAGGCCGTTCAGGAAGAGCAGAGCTTACATCCCTTTATCGATGAGAGACGTACGCTCCTGGTGACCACGTACGAGGATTGGCAGTGTGAGGTCGGTGACAATCGAGACCGCGTCCTGTTGACGTATAAGCTTGGGTCCCTGAAAGGTCTGGGACTTGGCACTCATACCGCAGGCATCGCCGCGATTGGCATGATCCTGCAGTACCTGAAGGAGCACCGTCCAGGGTCCGAAACCTATCTCCGACTGCCCAGGCCCCATGTGCCCCACGAATATCTCCTCATGGATCCGACTTCAGAACGCAGCTTGGAAGTAATCCCTGCCGGCGGGACGGACAAAGACAGTCCCACCCTGCTTGCTGTGCTGGACGAAACGGTCACCCCGATGGGTGGACGGCTCTTGCGACAATGGCTCAAACGGCCACTGCTCAATCCCAGCGCAATTCAGAGACGGCTGGACGCCGTAGCCACATGGATCGCTCAGCCGGCAAGACGGGACACGGTTCGCCAACTCCTCGACCCCGTCCGAGACCTCGAGCGCCTGTTGAGTCGCGTCAGCTATGGGGTCGCCACGCCACGGGACGTGATCGCGCTGCGTTCCTCTCTCGCCCAAGCGCCACTGCTGAAGGCTCATCTCCAGGAATATTCCGATTCTCTTATCCGTGAGCACGAGGCTCGCATACACGATCTGGCAGACCTGCGCCAGGTCCTGAGCGCATCCTTGGTGGAGAATCCGCCAACACATCTGCGCGACGGTGGAGTGATTCGCGAGGGATATAACGCCCAGTTGGACGAATTGCGGGCCCTGTCACGCAATGCCAAGCATCTCATCGCCGCTTTGCAAGCCCGAGAAATCCAGCGCACCGGTATCAAATCCCTGAAAGTGGGCTACAACAAGGTATTTGGGTATTTCATCGAGGTGTCCACTCCAAACCTGAGCCACGTGCCGGCCGATTACATTCGGAAACAAACCTTGACAAATGCCGAGCGCTTTATCACGCCCGAGCTCAAGGAGTACGAGGATAAGATTCTGAGTGCCGAAGGCCAAGCTCGCGCGCTGGAGCAGACGTTATTCGAGGAGGTTCGTGAATGCGTCGTGCAAGAACTCCACGCCATTCGGGACGTGGCGGAGGCCATCGCAAATCTAGACGTTCTCAGTGCGCTCGCCCTGGTGGCGATTCGGGGAAAATACACGCGGCCAGAGATTGATGAGGGGACGGTAATCCACATTCGTCACGGTCGCCACCCTGTCGTGGAGCGGATGTTGGGGATGGGTAAATTTGTTGAGAATGACTGTCTTTTAGACGGGAATCGGCACCAGTTCCTGCTCATCACCGGCCCCAACATGGCGGGGAAATCCTGTTACCTGCGTCAGACCGCCCTCATTACTATCCTGGCACAGATGGGATCGTTTGTGCCGGCGACGAGTGCTCGGATTGGGATCGTGGACCGGCTATTTACGCGGATAGGTGCCTCGGACAACCTGGCTCGAGGAGAAAGCACATTCATGGTCGAGATGCTCGAGGTGGCCATTATCCTGCACAACGCCACTCCCCGCAGTCTGGTTCTGTTAGACGAAGTTGGCCGAGGCACCTCCACCCTTGACGGGGTGAGCATCGCGCGAGCGGTGGCCGAGTACCTCTCGGACCATGATGGGTCTCGGCCGCGAACCATGTTTGCCACCCATTACCACGAGCTGACGGATTTAGGAGAACGGATTGCGGGTATCGAGAACCTCAACATCGCGGTCCGCGAGGGAAAAGGGGAAGTCATCTTTCTCCATAAGATCATGCCGGGAGCTACGGATAAGAGCTACGGGATTCACGTAGCGAGGCTTGCGGGTCTGCCGCCCGCAGTCATTGAACGCGCCGAGGAGTTACTCGATACCCTCGAAGTATCGGAGAAGGGACGGTATCCCCCCTCGCGCCTCTCTGTCCGGTCCCCCGCTTCTGCCCAGCCCCGGAGCGGCCAAATGACATTTTTCCCCCGCGCCGTGGAGGAGTAGATCGATGGGCACCATTCGGATCCTTGATGAACTGGTGGCCAACAAAATTGCTGCCGGAGAGGTGGTCGAACGGCCTGCGGCCGTGGTGAAGGAACTCGTTGAGAATAGCCTGGACGCCGGGGCTGAGACCATCGAGGTGCGTGTACACAAAGGGGGAAAGGCTTTGATCCAGGTGGTAGACGACGGCTGCGGGATGAGCCGGGAAGATGCTGAGCTGTCCTTAGAACGGCACGCCACAAGCAAAATCGCCACCACGGACGATATTCTTGCCATCACCACCCTGGGCTTTCGTGGAGAGGCCCTCCCCAGTATTGCCGCGGTCTCCCAGTTCACGCTGATCACACGCGAGCCCACGAAAAGCGAAGGGGTGAAGATCACCATGGAAGGGGGAAAAAGCCGAAGCGTTGGGGTGGGTGCCGCTCCCCCGGGGACCACCGTGGTGGTCAAGAATTTATTTTTCAACAGCCCGGCCCGGCGCAAGTTTCTGTATGCCGACACTACGGAGTTTGGCCACATCCACAGCAGTCTTGTTGCCACGGCCCTTGCCCATCCCCGGATACAATTCCGGTTGCTTCACAACGACCACGTCGTCTTTGATCTGCTGCCGGCGGCCAGTACCGTGGAGCGGATCGCTGCGTTGTTCCCGAAGGAATTCTGTCAAGGTCTGGTGGCTGTGGAACACACCTCTCCCCATCTCACGACGACAGGCTACGTTGGGGCGCCTACGCTGGCAAAAGCCAACCGCTCGGGCCAGCTCTTCTTTGTCAATTCGCGCCCGATCAAGAACCCTTCCCTGAGTCTTGGCCTCAGGCAGGCCTATCAAGGCCTTCTCCCCCAGGGCCGCTTTCCGGTGGCGGTGCTGTTCCTCCAAGTTCCCCCGAGAGAATTGGACGTGAACGTTCATCCCACGAAACGCGAGGTGCGCTTCCACAAGGAGCGCGCCTTGCTTGGCCATCTCAGCGATGTCATCAGCCAGAGCTTGCGAAAGGCTGATATCTTTAAAGAGCTTGCTTTGTCGACCACTCGCACTTTCCCCTTGGAGGCTCCCCACCACGCTGGAGGCCCCCTGTTGCGGGAAACTCCGCGGAAGTACTCAACCTCGTCCGTCGCTCCGTCTCGGGTGAGCGACTCCACGCGCTGGCCGAGTGACGGCCGGGATGAAAGCCCACCGAGGGGTACGCCGACGTTCGTGCCCCCAGCTCCCTTTCGGCTCCTGGGGCAGTTTCGTGGGACCTACCTGATTGTAGAGGTCGAGGGAGGATTGTGGGTCATCGATCAACATGCCGCGCATGAACGGGTCATGTTCGAGAAGGTCCTGGCCTCCCTTGATGCTGGCAGTCCAGAGATTCAGTTGTTTCTCACCCCGCCCATCCTCGAGCTTCTTCCCCATGAGCGGGCGGTCCTGGAAGAGTATTGCGAGGCCTTGGAGGCCATTGGCTTTTCCCTCGCCCCGTTTGGCGGCAACAGTTATCAGGTTCAGTCGATGCCGGCTTACTTTCACTCGGGAGAAGTCCTTCCGCTACTTCGGGAGTTTCTCGACCGCAAACAGGATAATGACCTGGGAAGCCTGGCTGAAAACCGTCAGGCGGAGATCGCCGCTCGCGTGGCCTGCAAGATGAAAAGCATTAAGGCAGGAGAAACCATCACGCCTGAGGAAATGGAGGCGTTGGTCCATTCGCTCCTGGCCTGTTCCTCGCCCTTTACCTGCCCGCACGGGCGTCCCACGATGATTCGGCTCACCGCTCACGAGCTCGACAAGCAGTTTGACCGGCGATAGCATCCTGACTGGTGCGACGTTACCTCGGCTGAAATTTCCCTCCACATGGGAATAATCGCCGATATGCTCCGCGGGCTGGAAACCAAGGTGGACGAGCTGAATGATTTAATCTAGTCCCTCCCTGGAAGCCAGGCGTGTCGCCCACAGAACAGCAAGTAGTGGTACCACGAGAGACCTAACCCACGGGCGTCGGGGACATCCTTGGCGCTCGTGGTGTATTTGTCCCGTAATCCCACATGAAATAAGTCATACCAACAACTAACCCTCCATCAAGAAACATTCGGTTAACGCTTCAGATGTGACATCTCTTCGTCCACCTGGTACCGGGACTCTTTCCACAGGCTTGACACGCCTTGCCGAGTGCAGGAGACTCAGACTCTCTCCCACGCTCAACATGGGCAGGATGGGACGCGCATAAAGAGGGAAGTCTCATGAGGCGGGCCGACAAACGGAGCAAGAAAGATTATGAATCGTCTGTAGAGTCGTATCTCAGATCAGTGGGTATCGGCGGCTACCTGGAACGGGATGCCTTCTGGAAGCGGCTTCAAGAGAAGCACGGCCCGATCGCGGAGCAAGTTGCCCATGCGATTTCTGCCCGAGAAGAGGGAGAAGACGTTGACGTCTACCCACTGAAGAATACTACGCTGGCACTCAGCATCGATGTCACTGCTCAATACTACAACCTGATGTACAAAGAGTTCCTGAGTTGGTTTTGCCGAGAGAAATTCCCAGAGCCCACGTGCCTCCTCGATGTAGGCTGTGATAACGGAATTCTGACGTGTTTCTACGGTACTCTGTATCCTGCAGCGGAGGTGATCGGAATTGATAAGTGCGAGCAAGGGATCGTGTGCGCTCGGGAACTTGGACACCGGTTGAAACTCGCGAACGTTCGATTCGAGGTTTGCGATCTCCAGAGTCTCGAGGGGGCTTTTCCTGAGCGATCCTTTGACCTCATCATGTCGACGGCAGTCTTTCATGAAGTACCGGAGTTTCCAGAGGACGAACCGGACTCCGGGTGCGCTTCGATAACAATGGGACCTGAAGATTCGGATTGCGCAAGAATCGTGGCGGAACTGCTCAGGCTCCTTCGCTACGGAACAGGTACCATGGTATCGATGGAGAGATGCACTGATGGGGAGACCTTAGCCTGGTGGATCCGGGTGCTAACCCAGGCTGGCCTGAGCGTAGATGCCGATCGGAGCACTCTCCTGAGCTACGACAATATGTATGACGAACGAGAGACGCTGCCCGTTGTGGTCGCAGTGCGAAGTCGGCATCCGACTATCCGCTCGGTCGAGGACATCCCTGCTTTTCGAATGTACCAAGATGTGGAAGCGAATGCGAAGATTGGTGACCGTGCCGAATAGTAGAGGAACTTACAGCAGTCTTGTCGGACTAGTGCCCCTCCAACTAAATCTCCCTAAGCACAGCAAGCTTCCGCGAGGGGCACTGAGGGGTTGTAGGGGAGAGACTCCCCTACGCTTGGGGGGTG
>JAPUFX010000036.1 GCA_027293415.1 Candidatus Methylomirabilota bacterium | reverse complement strand
CATCCAGTCCCCGTTCGTCCACCTCCAATCGCTCCAACGCCATCCGGGCGATCACTTGACTGATCACTCCATCTCCCAGCACTTGGGCAAAGTCCCGGACCCTCCTGAGCAGCCGATTCGCCACCCGAGGCGTCCAGCGGGCGCGACCGGCTAGCTCGCCAGCTCCCTCCGGACTGATCTCCACTCCCAGGACTTTCGCGGACCGGAGGATGATCCGAAAGATCTCTTCCTCGGCATAATAATCGAGTCGGTGCACGACCCCGAACCGATTTCGGAGAGGGGCGGTGATGAGTCCGGCCCGGGTGGTGGCCCCGATTAAGGTGAAACGGGGCAGATCCAGCTTGATGGTCCGCGCGTGTGGGCCCTGGCCGATGACCAGGTCCAATTGAAACTCCTCCATGGCGGGGTACAGGATTTCCTCTACCACACGGTTCATTCGATGGATCTCATCGATGAAGAGGACATCCCGGTCTTCGAGATTGGTGAGAATGGCTGCCACGTCCCCGGGTCGCTCCAGGACCGGCCCCGAGGTGGCCCGGACAGATACTTTCAGCTCTGCCGCGATGAGATGGGCCAGGGTCGTCTTTCCGAGACCCGGGGGCCCATGGAAGAGGACATGATCTAACGGCTCCCGCCTGCCTCGGGCCGCCTCGATGAAGACGCGGAGATTCTCCTTCACCTTCTCTTGGCCGATGTATTCCTCCCAGATCTTTGGGCGGAGGGTCGGCTCCCACTGCTGATCTTCCTCGAGGGGGCGACGACTCACAATCTGCTCGGTCATGCCTTATCCCTTGGCCTGCCCCGCGAGGACGCGCAGGGCCTGCTTTACCACCGCCTCGAAATCCTCTCCCCCGTCCACCCGTTGGGCTGCGCTGGCGGCGGCCTTGGAGGCCGCAGCGCGGCTGTAGCCGAGATTCAGGAGCGCGGAGACCACATCCTGTAAGACCCCTTCTCTTCGGTCCGGATCGGGTACTGCCGCCTCGATCGGCTCCAGAAGCAACCCGACCTTTTCCTTCAGCTCAAGGATGATCCGCTCCGACGTCTTGCGGCCCACCCCAGGAATGGCGCTCAGGCGCAGCAAATCCCCGCGCGAGATGGCCGGGATCATCTCTTCCGCCGTAATCCCCGAAAGGATGTTGATGGCCAGGCGGGGCCCAATCCCGGAAACGCCCCGGAGAAGGTTAAATATGGATCTCTCGAGTTCCGTCAGAAAGCCGTAAAGATTCCAGGCGTCGTCCCGCACGTGGGTGGCGGTATGGAGGAGGATCTCGGTCCCCTCTTCAGGGAGCCGGTAGTAGGTGGAAAGGGGGATGAAGACACGATAGCCCACCCCGTTCACGTCCACGATCACCTCCGCGGGGTCCCGCTTGGCCACCTTCCCCCTGAGCCGCCCGATCACCGAAGCCTCCCTAGAAAAAGGGAAGGATGAGGGTGAGATCGATGCGCCACGCTTCCTCCTCGCGGGTCATCGGAAAACTCTGAACACGCGGGCCACACTGAAAGCGGGGAACGGTGCGTCCTGTCCATTCAAAACCGACCCTTCCCGCGACGACGACCAGTCTCGGCGACTGATAATCCGCATTGTGTAATTCAAATGTCGTCCAACAGCAGGTCGTCTTGCATCCCAGACCCCGCATCCGGCCGATGAAATCTTCACGGGTAAAGAGGCGCTTGGTCGCCGTCGTCCCTCGATCGTAGACGGCTCCATAATCCTCAACGTTCCACAGTTTCAGAACCTCGACGAGGGCCGCAGTGGCTTCCGCCTTTGCCTGTTCAACCTCCTGGGGACTCGCCGCCCCCACAAGCACCAGCAGGAGGAGGACACAGCTACACCCTCGCGATCCGCGTGTGAAGGACCACCCCATGGATATGACAGATGGCCACCGCCAAGGCATCCGCCGCATCGGTGGCAGGGAGCCCCGACGAGAGTCCGAGGAGGGAGGCCACCATCCGTTGGACCTGCGGCTTCGACGCTTTTCCAAAGCCGGTCACCGCACTTTTCACCTCTAGCGGACTATACTCAAAGACCGTCAGGCCGGCCTCCACCACGGCTAACACGGCTGCACCCCTGGTATGTCCGAGCTGTAGCGCGGTCTTGACATTCTTGGAAAAAAAAATGCCCTCCAGGACCCCACATCCGGGCTGATGCTGCCCAATGATCGTCTGGAGAGTCTGGTGGATTGTGTGGAGTCTCTGGGGAAAGGCCTGACGGGGCGAGGTGGTGATCACGCCATGATCGATGGAGATGAGAGAACCGTTTCGGACCTCCACCACGCCATAACCGGTGGCGGCCATCCCGGGATCGATCCCCATCACCCGCAATCCGTTGGGTGCCTGCTCCCTAAGTACCCGTCCGATGCTCACCTCTCCGTGCTCAAACGCTGCTCCATTCTCTCTCTCCGATCACCGCCGACCGGGAAAGCCTTTCATGTTTTCCGTCATCGGATTACGGTCATCGGTCGTCACCCAACCGTCACCTGTGACCTGTCACTAGGACGGGGGCACTAGGCCGAAAGCGCCGCCATGATCTGTTCGGGAATATCGAAATTGGCATAGACCTGCTGCACATCGTCTTGCTCTTCAAGTCCGTCCACGAGACGGAGCACCTGCTCGGCCGTCTTGCCCTCGACCCGGATGGTGGATTGAGGCACCATGGTGATCTCGGCATGTTCGATGGGGAAGGCCGCCTGCTCCAACGCGGTTTTTACCGATCCAAAATCCTTGGGGGCGATGACGACCTCGAACGTCTGCTCCTCGCTCCGCACATCCTCCGCGCCTGCCTCGAGGGCCACTGCCAAAAGCTGCTCTTCGTCTACCCGGTTCGCCGTGACCTGGATCAACCCTTTCTTGTCGAACATCCAGCCAACACACCCTGCCTCGCCCAGGTTCCCACCAAGGCGAGAGAAGATCTTTCGCACCTCTGCCGTCGTCCGGTTCCTGGTGTCGGTGACCGCCTCCACCATCACCGCCACTCCCCCGGGGCCGTACCCTTCGTAGACGCACTCCTCGTAAGTGACCCCTTCCAGTTCCCCAGTCCCCTTCTTGATGGCCCGGATGATATTGTCCTGGGGCATGTTGCCGCCTTTGGCCTTGTCGATGGCATCACGCAGACGAGGGTTTCCCGCCGGATCCCCACCGCCGATCCGGGCCGCCACCGTGACCTCGCGGATCAGCCTGGTGAAGAGCCGCCCCCGCTGGGCATCGACCTTTGCCTTTTTATGCTTGATTCCTGCCCATTTGGAATGTCCTGACATCCCTGAATCTCCCTGGCTGGAAAATTACAGAAAAGGCCCCTCGCTGTAAAGGGAAATCTCCCCGGAAATCCCCTTGACAAGCCTCGGGGGTGGTGGTAAGTACGCTAACACATCCATCGAAACCCTTCAAGGAAGCCGCAGATGGATTTCAGGCATCTGAGAAGGTG
The DNA here is from genome assembly GCA_027293415.1 of Candidatus Methylomirabilota bacterium. Taxonomy (NCBI): domain Bacteria; phylum Methylomirabilota (SeqCode); species Candidatus Methylomirabilota bacterium. Next base: position 3,030 of record JAPUFX010000036.1, on the reverse strand, counting down.
GCGGTTCTTTTTTATCGGCGTCTATCCCCCGGTCGGCACCACCTGACGTCTTTGTCGTCGAGGATGGCCGCGGTGGGAGACAGGCCTCCGTGGCTTTTTTCTTTTTCTAGCCACGGGTGACCCCGTGGCTTTCGCTTTTGGAGGAAGACCATGATCATCGTCATGCAAGCCGGGGCACCGGAAGAACAGCTTCAAGAGATCCTGAGGCGCGTCGAGGAGTTAGGATATCACGCGCACGTCATCCGGGGGACCCGGCGGAATGTGGTGGGCGCCGTAGGGGATGAGCGGGGCAAGGCAAAGCTGCAGCAGCTCGAGGCGGTGCCGGGCGTTGAAAACGTCGTCCCGATTCTGCAGCCGTTCAAGCTGGCGAGTCGGGAGTTCCGGTCCGAAAAGACGGTGGTCAAGGTGGGCGAGATCGAGATCGGGGCGGACCGTCTCACGGTCATGGCCGGACCCTGCTCGGTCGAGAGTGAGACGCAGATCGTCGAGACGGCACATGTCGTCAAGGCGGCTGGGGCCACCATCCTCCGCGGGGGAGCGTTCAAGCCCCGAACGTCACCGTATAGCTTTCAGGGGCTCGGAGAGCAGGGACTCGAACTGCTCGCGCTCGCCCGCCAGGTGACCGGGCTCAAAATTGTCACCGAGGTCCTCAATGATCGAGACGTGGAGCTGGTGGCTCGCTATGCCGACATCCTCCAGATCGGGGCGCGCAACATGATGAACTTTGCCCTCTTGAACAAAGTCGGCGAGGCGCGAAAGCCAGTCCTCCTCAAGCGCGGCATGTCAGCCACGATCCAGGACCTGTTGATGTCGGCAGAGTATGTTCTCTCGCACGGAAATTATGACGTCATCCTCTGCGAGCGCGGGATCCGGACCTTTGAGACGGCTACCCGTTTCACCCTCGACCTCAACGCCGTCCCGGTTCTCCAGAAGATGACCCACCTGCCGGTCATCGTGGACCCGAGCCACGGCACGGGCCACTCGGACTATGTGACGGCCATGGCCCGGGCTGCCATCGCCGCCGGGGCCGATGGCCTCATGGTCGAGGTCCATCCCCGACCCGAGGAGGCCCTGTCCGATGGGGTGCAGTCCCTGACACCGCCCCGGTTCGCGGACCTCATGCGGCAATTGGAGCCTCTAGCTGCGGCCGTCGGCCGCACCCTCTAGTCTATCCCTCCCCACCACTCTGCTACCTTCGAGTTAGTTCTCCCTGTTTGCCTCTATGGGCACGAGCCCCCGTCCGCATCCTCGTGCCGATGGGATTCCTGTCTAACGAGGAGGTCTTGGAGGAGGTCAAGGTGGTGCGGCGGGAATAGGCCTGAGAATGAGGAGGCCGTTCGAGTTAGGAAAGAACACGTTTTGCCGTGTTCTGTACACACAATTACTTGAAATCATTGAGTTGGCTAAATCGAATCCGAATCCAGAGATTATCGTGGGCGACCACCCAGAAAATCCTTGACAAAGTCCTGGCAGGACGTAGATTATCCTTGATATAGTCAAGTGATACATGTCAAAAGGACCTTGCGGAAAATCAAGAAGGCAGCCTGGGAGCAGGGCTGAGAACTAGGAACCTGGGAAAGGCCATCCGAGTTTTGTGCCGCCGGACTCTACCAAACAGATCGTAGTCGGGTCCGGTACCCCGGGCGACCAGCGCGCCATCATGAACCTGCTCGCCGACCTGAAGCGTCAAGGCTTCATGTGGTCGTGGCCGCCTCCGAAGGCGAAGGGGAAAAAGTAATGATTGAATGGAGTGTGCGTTTCGAGATCAGCCGCCCCAACCTGGAATTCACTGAGGACCACGCGAATGGGGTCATGTCGTATTTGGAGCAGTATGCGCCTGTAGTAAGCTACGGCCTCCACGTGATGTCCGTCAGGTTTTGCGTTCACGCAGACTCACCCGACCGCGCGGCTAAGGATGGGTTGATGGTGGCCAAGTTTGCCATGCACCGTGCGGGTCTCGGCTCGGAGGGTATTGTAGCGTTCGAAATCAGTGATCGCAGCGATCTGGCTCGTACTCTCGAGGAACCCAACGTCCCTGACCTGATCGGTGTGGACGAGTTGGCGAAGATCCTGAAGGTATCCAAGCAGCGTGCTTCCGAGCTTGCGAAGCGCCGCGACTTCCCAAGGCCTATCGTCCGCCTCGCATCCGGGCCAGTGTGGAAGAAGAGTACTATCGCCCGGTTTGTCGCGTACTGGGACCGCCGGCCCGGTCGGAAACGAACATTAACTACCGCCTAGCAAAGTAGCAACGGCCCGCATCCATGTAGCCGGGGCCTCTCTCACGTAATTCAGCCTGAACTTGTCGTTCCTCTCCCCACTTCGGGAAAAGAGGGACAGCGCCCATTTTCTTTTGCTGGCATTGGGGCGATTATTAATGACGTCTTAAATAGGGACTTGTCTTATTAAAGTTTTCGGACGAAAACTTCAATAGCGGGCGGCGGGCGCCGGCCCGAAGAAGCCCTGTCCGACGGGGTGCAGTCCCTGACGCCCCCCCGCTTCCAGGAGCTGATGCAGCAACTGGAGCCGGTCGCCCTGGCCGTCGGCCGCTCCCTGTAATCTGTCCCCATTTCACCACCCAGCGACCTTTGAGGAGCTGCCATTCGTCTGCCTCTATCAGCAGGACGCTCTGTTTTTCTCTACTTAGCCCCTCAAGCTTTTTTAACTTGACAGGAAATATACATATAGCTATATTGTTTATGTATATATAAACAAATAATTCTATAGCATAGACTATGAAGCTTTACCCAAGTGAATCCCAACAATATCGCAGCACAGGGTGCATGGGGAAAGGTTGAGTGGGCTGTCGACGAGAAGGGCAATATGCCGGCTCGCGAGTTCTACCTGGGACTAACCGACCGAGACAAGGCGAAAGTGAATACCCTATTTGGACGATTGGCCGAGTTTGGTGAGATTAGGAACCGAGAGAAGTTTAAGCAGCTTGGAGCAAAGGCGGGACAACAAGCGCAAGGGCTCTGGGAGTTCAAAAGCTTCCAAGTCCGCTTCATCGGAGACTTTAGGCCTGGTAGGCGA
>JAPUFX010000035.1 GCA_027293415.1 Candidatus Methylomirabilota bacterium | reverse complement strand
CCCAGGCGCTCGTGGGTGCCGCGGTCAGTTCCTTCGTCGGTGGCACTGTTTCGATCATCCTCTTTACGCTCTTCGCACCCCCCCTCGCCGAATTCGCCCTGAGATTCGGCCCAGCGGAGACCTTCACCCTCATGCTCCTCGCGTACGCCACTTTCGCCGGCCTGGGGGTGGCAACCCGCTCAAGACGATCATCGCCACCCTCATTGGTCTCATCTTGAGCACCGTCGGCCTCGACATCATAAGTGGCCGCCCGCGCATGATCTTTGGGGACATCGCCGGGTTCTACCACGGCGTCAATTTCCTGGTCCTCGCCATCGGTTTGTACGGGATCGGAGAGATCCTGTTTAGTGCCGAGGAAAGATTAGTGGCCGGTGAGCGCGTTACGGTGAAGGTCCGGCTGCGGGACATCCTTTCGACGATCAAAGAGATGGTCAAGTACAAGCGGGCCTTCACGATTGGATCGCTCCTCGGGTTCTTCGTCGGCATGCTGCCGGCGGCGGGGGCCACGCCCGCTTCTTTCATGAGCTACAGCGTTGTGAAGCGGTTTTCCAAACACCCGGAGGCCTTCGGCACCGGCACCATTGAAGGGGTCATCGCACCGGAGACGGCCAACAACGCGGCGAGCACCGGGGCCATGCTCCCGATGCTCACCCTGGGCATCCCCGGCTCGCCGACGACTGCAGTCATGCTGGGCGCCCTCGTCGTGTGGGGTCTCCTCCCTGGGCCGATGCTCTTCATCGAGCACCGCGAGTTCGTCTGGGGACTCATCGCCAGTCTTTATATTGCCAACGTCCTGGCAGTCCTGATCAACCTTTTTGCCATTCCTCTCTTCACGATGATCCTGTGGCTGCCCTTTACCATCCTGGCGCCGCTGATCATTGTGGTCTGCGCGGTCGGGGGGTACGCGCCGACCTATAGCGTCTTCGACATGTGGCTCGCCTTCATCTTTGGGCTTGCCGGCTACGTCTTCCGAAAGCTCGACTATCCGCTCGCCCCCATGGTCCTCGCCCTGGTCCTCGGCAACGGCACGGAGGTCTCCCTACGCCAGAGCCTCATCATGTCTCACGGCTCCATCAGCATCTTCTTCGGCTTCGAGGGAGGTGTATTCTCCCATCCGATTGCCGCAGCCCTCATGTGGACCAGCGTGGCCCTGTACGCCATCCCCGTGGTCGGCGCAATAATCCGCCACTTCCGTCGGCGGGTCGCATTGGCCAAGACCTAAGCAAAAGCCGACCGCGCGTTTGTAGGAGCTGCAAGAATTCGAGGGGAGCCATGCCAGTCATCGCGATGACCAAAGAGATGGGCAGCCTCGGTACCTTCATCGGGAAGGAGCTTGCACAAGAACTCGGATTTGAATTCATTCGGCAGGACATCATCCGGGAGGCGGCGCGGGAATACCACGCGCTGGAAGAAAAAATCGTCGAGACGGTCGAGGAGAAACCGGGATTTTTCGAGGTCTTCACTGAAACGGCGCGGCGCCACCACACCTTCGTCGCCGCCGAGGTGTACGAATTTGCGCTGCGCGAGCGTGTGATTATCATGGGACGGTGGTCTACCCTCCTCCTCAAAGAGGTAGACCACGCGATCCGAATTCGGGTCTGCGCCCCGGTGGACACCCGGGTGCGGCGCGTGATGGAGCGACTTGGTATCGAAGAGGCCGAGGCCTACAAGCGGATCCGCTATTACGACAAGGGCGTGGCAAGCCGGATCCGGCAGTTCTTCGACGCGGAGTGGGCCGATCCGCTCCTCTATGACCTCACCATCAATACCGGCAACGTCTCTTTAGCCACCGGCGTGGCCCAGGTGAGGAAATTGATCGAGGCTCCCGAGTTTCAACCAACCGACAGCTCGCTCAAGCGGCTTCATGACCTCGCTCTCGCGACAAAGGTCAGGGCTACCTTGAAGTCCCACCGCCGGACGGCCCGCCAGGATGTGGATGTCGTCGCAGGAGAGGGCGAGGTGATCCTTCGAGGGGTCGTCCCAGAGACCGTGGATCGTGAGGAGGTGGAACGGATCGCCCGGACGATTCCCGGAGTTCACAGTCTGAAGAGCGAGCTGATCGTGCTCGAAGAACATCGCCGCCTCTGAAAGTAACGGCTCTGTCGCGAGGGTCAAGGGATGTTTGAATCACTCGGGATGGCTCCCCCGGACCCGATTTTCGGTCTGACGGAGGCATTCCTAAAAGACACCAATCCGGAAAAGGTCAACCTCAGTACCGGTGTCTACACGGACGCTTCCGGGAAGACGCCGGTCCTCGCGGCAGTGAAGAAGGCCGAAGAGCGCATCCTGAAAGAGGAGACGACGAAAAGCTACAAACCGATTCAGGGGGCGCCTGAGTTCGGCGAGATTGTCCAGGAACTGCTTTTGGGAAGTGGCCACGAGGTCATCGTATCTCAGCGAGGCGCGACGGCACACACGCCTGGAGGGACGGCAGCCCTTCGCCTTGTGGCCGATTACGTGAAGCAGTTGTCGCCCAGCTCGACGATCTGGCTGAGTCATCCCACGTGGGCGAATCATCCCAACATCTTCCGATCAGCCGGCCTCAAGGTCAGAAGCTATTTTTACTTTGACAAGGCAAACAACCAGTTGGATTTTCACAAGTTTCTCCATGCCCTCAGGGAGATCCCTGCGGGGGACGTGGTTGTGTTGCACGGGTGCTGCCACAACCCCACAGGGCTCGACCCGGATCGCGAGCAGTGGGCTCGGATCGCTTCTGTGTTGACCGATCGCAAGATTCTTCCCCTTGTGGACTTGGCCTACCAGGGCTTCAGTGAAGGGCTCGGAGAGGACACGGTTGGATTACGAGAGCTCTGCCGCCCGGGCTGCGAGATGATGATCTGTAGCAGCTTTTCCAAGAACTTCGGTCTCTACAACGAGCGCGTGGGGGCTTTGACGGTATTGGCGAGATCCCAGAAGGAGGCTCAGGCCGTTCTCAGCCACGTGAAGGTGAGCATCCGGGCACACTATTCGAATCCTCCGGCCCACGGCGGGACGATCGTGACAACGATCCTACACAATACGAAATTGCGATCCCTCTGGGAGGGAGAGCTTCGGCAGATGCGCGATCGCATCAACGAGATGCGCACGCTGTTTGTCGAATCCATGGCCGCGAGAGGGGTTCCGCGAGACTTCTCTTTCGCCCGGGAGCAGAAGGGCATGTTCTCCGTATCTGGTTTGAGCAAGGAGCAGATCCAGACGCTTCGTGACAAGTACTCAATTTACCTCGTTGAGTCTGGACGGATCAATATCTCTGGCATGACAGAAGCCAACATGGCCACCCTCTGCGACGCGATCGCCAGCGTTCTCTAACCTGTCCCCCCATAGACCGTAACCCCGATCCGGCCTTTCTCGAAGCCTATCCCGAGGGCTGCGGATGTGATCATATTTTCGGATCGGGGTTAATACCCCATCGCCAATCCGTCTCCCCGCGGATCGGCCCCCCCGTGCCGGACGCCGGTCTCGGGGTCGATGAGGATCGCCTGCGCATGCCCCATGACATCTTCCCACGTCCCGACAACCCGGACCGGGTGGCCCCGTCGTTTGAGCCCTTCTGCAACTGAAGACGGTATGCGGTCCTCTAAGAGGAGATCGGTACTCACCCTTCCCCAGGTTCGGCCGTACAGCCAGCGAGGAGCCTCGATTGCCTCTTGAAGACTGAAGCCGAAATCGACGATCCTGGTCACCAATGCCGATTGCGTCTGGGGTTGGCCCTCTCCTCCCATGGTGCCATACACCAGGAAGAGGCGATCGCCCTTGAGGAGCATGGCGGGAATCAGGGTGTGAAACGTCCGTTTCCTCGGCTCAAGACGGTTGACGTGGGTCGGATCAAGGGAGAAAAAGGATCCCCGATTCTGGAGGAGTACGCCTGTGTCCCCGGCAACGATCCCCGAACCAAACTCGAAATAGATGCTCTGGAGCATCGACACGCTATTCCCCTCCGCATCGACGGTGCCGATGTAGACCGTATCACCCCGTACGAGCCCGGGCTCGTAGCGTTCACTGGCACGGGTCATGGTGACAAGACGGGCGCGGTCTTCACTGTATCGAGCTGAGAGGAGTCGATCCAGGGGAATCTGAATGGAGGCGGGGTCGGTTACCCACCGATCACGGTCGGCAAACGCCAGCTTCGTCGCCTCGACCTGCAGATGATAATAGTCGAGGGTTCCCTCCCCCAATTTCCCGAGATCAAAATGGTTCAGGATGCTCAAGATCATGAGGGCTGCCATCCCCTGGGTATTCGGTGGAAATCCATAAGCCGTGTATCCCCGGTACCCGGCCCGAATCGGCTCCACCCAATCCGATCGGTGACTGTAAAAGTCGCCTTCCGTCAGCATTCCGCCATGCTGATCGAGATACCGGACGATCCGCCGAGTGATATCCCCCTCATAAAAAAAGCGACCTCCCCCGTAGGCAATGGTCTTCAGCGTGCGGGCGAGATCCGGTTGCTTCATGATTTCGCCGGGGTGATACGGCTCACCATTCGGATTCAGAAAGGTTCGACGGAATCCTTCCCACCGCTGCAGCCCCCGGAGCGGGTCGGATTCATCCTCGATGTTCCGTCCGGTCCACACCGACTGACTCGGGGAGACCGGATATCCTTTTTCAGCATACTCAACGGCCTCCTCGAAAAGGGAGGACCACAGAAGCTTTGTCCCCACGCTCCAACGTCCGTACTCATGCGCCGTCGCCCACCCGTCCACCGCTCCCGGCACCGTATTGGCCGCCAGGAATCCACGGCGAGGAATGGCATTGAGATTGCCCGTGCGGTGGTACTGATCAATACTGCACCGCTCTCCCGATCGCCCCGACCCGTTGAGGGCCCGAACGGTTCTGGTCTTGGCATCGTAAATCAGCCAGAAGTTATCCCCGCCGATACTGCACATGTGGGGATAAACCACGGAGCAGACGGCCGCAGCAGCGATGGCGGCGTCGATGGCGTTACCACCCGCCTGGAGGACTCGGAGCCCTGCGGCCGAGGCGAGGTAATGGGGGGACGCGACCATCCCCCGGGGGGCGAGGACGGTCGGGCGATGTGCGGTGGGTGTCATTACTCATACCAGCCGATCAGCCGGGGAAGCCAGAGGGCCATTTCGGGAAACATGAGAAGAAGCACCAACCCGACGATCTGGAGGGCCACAAAGGGGACGATGCCTCGGTAAATATGGCCGGTCGTCACCTCGGGGGGTGCAACCCCTTTCAAAAAAAAGAGTGACCACCCAAAGGGGGGCGTCAGAAACGACGTCTGAAGATTCATGCAGATCACGATCGAAAACCAAAGTAGATCGACGTCCAGTTGAATCAAGGCCGGCGCCACGATCGGCACCACGATAAAGGTGATCTCGATCCATTCCAGAAAGAAGCCGAGGAAAAACAAGAGTCCCATCACGAACGCAATCACGCCCCACTTCTCCCCCGGCATGGAGGTCAGCATGTCCCGAACGAGGACGTCCCCGTCGAGCCCACGGAAGCTTAAGCCAAAGACCTGGGCCCCCACTAAGATGATCATCACGATGCACGTAATCCTGGCGGTGCTCCGGTTCACTTCGCGAAGTCGTTGCATCGTCAGGCGACCGTTCAAGGCCGTAATCAGTAGGGCCCCCACGCAACCCATTCCCGCTGCGCGGGTGGGCGCGGCTAACCCCATCAAGATCGAACCGAGGACGCCAACGATCAAAGCCCCGATGGGAACAAGGACCTTCACAGAACGGATGAAAAGCTCTCCCGCGCTGACGCGGGCTCGCTCTTCAAAGGGGATCGCCGGAGCCGCCGCCGGAAAGAAGAAAGCGATCAGGGCGATCGCCACGACAAAGATTCCGGCCAGCATAAGACCGGGGAGAAAAGCGGCCACGAAGATGGCCCCGACTGAAATCCCGAGGATATCGGCCAGCACAATAAGGACGAGGCTCGGGGGGATGATCTGGCCGAGGGTTCCGGACGCACAGATGGTCCCTGTCGCCAGCTCTGGGCTATATCGCCGGCGCAGCATGGTGGGGAGCGATAAAAGCCCCATCGTCACGACCGTCGCCCCCACGATCCCCGTTGACGCCCCGAGCAACGCCCCGACCACGACCACCGAGATCGCCAGTCCGCCCCGCATCCCGCCAAAGAGCAGCCCCATCGTCTCGAGCAGATCCTCGGCCAATCCGGATCGTTCGAGCATCACCCCCATGAAGACGAACAAAGGGATAGCCAGCAGCGTGTAATTTTCCATTACGCCGTAAATCCGAAGCGGCAACAGGTAGAAGAAATCGAAACCGAAACCCATCATGCCGAAGATGAATCCGACGGCCCCGAGCGTAAAAGCGACTGGGTAGCCCAGCAACAGCAGGACGAGGAGCCCCACGATCATCAGGACGGCTAGGGTTTCAAGTTCCAACGAAGGTGTCTCTTTCTGGTGTGTCCTCCTCGCCTTCGAGGCCCATCACACGACAGAGGCTATGAATTGCCATCGAGAGGCCCTGCAGTCCGAGAAGGGAAAACCCGACGGGTATGACGGCCTTCAGAATATACCGGGCCGGCAGTCCCCCCGGATCAGGCGAGACCTCCCCCGCCGCCCACGAGGCAGCGATAAAGGGCCATGAGGTCCAGATAATCAAGACACAGACCGGAATGAGGAAGAGAAGCGAACCGGCCAAGTCCACGAGGGCCTTGCCCCGATCTGAGAGCCGTGAATAGAAGATATCCACTCGGACATGTTCGTCGTGCACCAGGGTGTAGCCCGCCGTGAGCAAGAAGAGCGGGCCAAAGAGGGCCCACTCGAGCTCCTGCATGGCGACCGATCCCTTGTGGAAGAATAACCGGAGGAAAACATTCCACGCCACCACCGCGACCATCAGGGACGCGAGCCACGACGTCGCGCGGCCGACCCGCTCGTTGAGTGCGTCGATTCGGCGACTGATTTTTTGCAGCCAATACATGTGCGCTCCTTTTGGATTTCTGTCTGGGACGACCAGCGAACTCAGACCAGGCCTTCATGCATAACGTTGAGTATGTCCAGACGTAAGAACGGGGCGGCGGGGATCACCCGCCGCCCCTCTAACCACACTGGCCTGACGTTACTTCTTACCGCGGATGTACTCGTGATACGTCCCCTCGGAGATGCCCGCCCACTCGCGCCAGTTGTCCTGAAACCTCTGGTAGGACGCGTAGACCTTTCGGCTCTGGGGATCCTTGTTCGCCTCGGCGAGCACCTCCGCGGTTGTTACACGGAGCTTTTCAATAACATCCTTGGGCAGCAGCCGGAGCTTCACGCCTTTATTCCTGATCATGTCGTCGAGCGCCCCCGCGTTATTGGCCTCAGCCCACGAGGTGCTCCGCAAGTTCGCCTCGGTCGCGGCAGCCCGCACGATAGCCTGGAGGTCCTTCTCCAGGGAATTCCACGCCTTCTTGTTAATAATCAACTCGCTCGTCGTCGAGGGCTCGTGCCACCCACTGTGGTAGTAATACTTCGCCGCCTGATACAGACCGAGGCGCCGATCCTGATACGGCCCAACCCACTCTGCGGCGTCGATCACACCGCGCTCGAGGGCCGGAAAGATCTCACCTCCGGGGAGGAGGATCACGTTGACCCCCAGTGCCGCCAGGACTTTGCCGGCCAGTCCCGGGATTCGCATCTTGAGACCTTTGAGATCCTTGATGCTGTTGATTTCCTTGTTGAACCATCCGGTCATCTGAATCCCGCTATTCCCACACGGCATGGGAACAAGACCGAAGTCCTTGTAGGTCTCTTCCCAGAGCGGGATCCCGCCACCTTCATAATACCAGCCGTTGGCACCTGCAGGATTCATCCCGAAGGGAATCGTCCCAAAGTACTGGGCGGCAAAGGTTTTCCCTGCCCAGTAATAGGCCACACCGTGGTTCATCTCTACCGTCCCCTGGGAGACAGCATCGAAACCCCCGAAGGCCGGGACAAGCTCTTTCGCGGCATACACGCGGATCTTGAGCCGTCCGCCACTCATTTCTCCGATACGCTTGGCCATCCATTCGGCACTGCCAGAGCCAACCTGGTAAAAGGGGAGTCCAGGCGGCCAGGTGGTTACCATCTTCCACCGATACGACTTCGGTTTGGCCCAGACATTCGGGGCGGCCAAGGCCGTTGCCGCCGCTCCAACTCCCGCCGATTTCAGGAACGTTCGTCGATCCATAACCTCCTCCTCTCCATGGTGTTGAGTGCCTTACCCCCAGCCCTGCGCAGCGTGAGAAGTCGCAAGGCTGTCCCCCAGTCCCGTCTGGAGGCGCATACGCAATCAGGCCACGTCTGCGGGAAAGATAAACTCCATGAGCTCTTGTAAATGCCGCTCCATCGCCAAGGCAGCCCCGTCCGGATCCTGCCGCTTGATCGCTTCGTAGATTTTGAGATGGGGAATCGCCAGGGCCTCGCTGTCAAAGGACTGAATCGTGTTCCGGCGGTTTTCCGTGATGATCGGTTCGATCGTAGCAATCAGCGTCAACAGCGCCGAATTCTTCGTCGAGCGGGCAATAATACTGTGGAACTCGATGTCCGCCAGAACCGCCGTGGGAGTCTCCCTCGCTCTCAGCGCCTTTGTCAGTTTCTGTAAGGCCATCTCGAGGTGCCAGAGGTCGTTTTCATCAGCCCGTTGGGCCGCCAGGTACGCACAGCGTGTCTCGTCGATCAGTCGAACCTCATGGGCTAAAAGGCTCGCCTCGGCAATTTCATCTGCGGTGTAAGGGTGACCACCAGCCCTGTACGGTCGGGGGCGGCGTCGGACGAAGGCCCCCGTCCAGGGATCTTTTCGACCAATCCCAGTGTTTCCAATACGTTCAGGGCCTCTCGCACCGTGGGGCGGCTTACCTGGAGCCGGCGGCAGAACTCATGCTCGGAGGGAAGGCGGCTCCCATCTTTCAGGCGGCTCTTGACAATAAATTGCCGGATCTTGCTAACCACCAGTGCAATTACGGAACTTCTTTTCGACGGGTTTCAGCATGGGGAGAGGACTTGTCAACCATCAGGCCACTCAGTGGGCTGGACGTTACCCCTGCCCGTCTTACCCTGTCAAGCGGAAAATGCTGAGCGGCCGTCAGGCGAGGCGGAAATGGGGAGATCGTTGTGCGTTGATGGTGAGACTTCTGCTGATCCGTGTCCGGAAAGGATGCTCAGGGATCGCTCGCAAGAGGATCCGACGTCAGTCAGATTCCAGAGCCTGTCGCACAGCGGCGAGAACCCGAGTATGGAGCTTGCCATTGGTTGCGAGGATGCCTACGGTTTCGCGGAGTGTCCGACCCAGCGAGAAGTCGAGTGGTCGGCCATAGACATCGGTCACCTCACCTCCGGCCTCCTTTAAAACAATAGATCCCGCAGCGTGATCCCAGATCTTATCCTCGTAGGTGGCGCGGGGGGGGAGCCGAAGATAGATCGAGACGTCGCCGCGGGCGACCACCCCATACTTGCACTGGCTGTCGATCCGCAGCGGCGGAGCCGTTACACCGAGGATCGCTGCAATGCGTGCCGTACTGTTGTGCGAGGAATGAGAGTCTTCGAAAGACTCGCAGTAGACCGCCTGCGCCGGATCGGCAATCTCCGTCACCCCGATCCTTGTCTCGGACGGGTCGTCAAATCGCCGCACCGTGGCACCCCCGCCCTTGAGGGCAATGAAGAGGCTGCCCTTGGGCCCGGTAGAACGGCTAGCATCGATTGGGAGGTTCGGGCAGCCGAGTATACCGAGAACGATCTGCCCCTCTTCAATCAGCGCCAGGGCAACGGCATATTGGTCGCCCCGCAGAAATCCCTTGGTCCCATCGATGGGATCAAGGACCCAATAGCGTCTCGTGGGTCCACCCGCCCAGGTGCCACGGTCGATGCTGGCTAGAATCTCTTCATCGCTCAGTCCCGGAACTATGGTGCTGACGTGCTGAGTGACCTTAGCCCTGAGCGCCGATCCGGCCGGGGTCCGCAGGTCAGCGGCATCTTCCTCTGCCGCGACCGGGTCGTCGGGAAAGGCTCTCAGTAAATCTAAACTGATCACGGCCTGCGAGCCGAAGTCGGCGACCGTCACCGGTGACCTGTCTTCTTTGGCCATGGTCTCTTCAGAGACGAGGGCCTCTCGCACTACCTGGCATAGGCGGCACGCTTTGAGGACGGCTTCCACAGCCACGCGACGTTCTTTCTCGTACGCCATGATCTGGCCGGCTCTCCCCTACTTGATTGCTCGTTCCAGCGTTGAAATCCACGGTATAATATACTTGGGTATAGTCGCATTCCAGCCACCTAATGAATCCGGTCCGACTAGTGGCAATGCGGCGCTGCGAGGATTTTCTTGCCATCATTGTATCAGTAACTCACGGTGGCAAGGATCCAGGCCCTTTACCCGCACTCAGATGGCAGG